>JACPAV010000049.1 GCA_016180645.1 Nitrospirota bacterium
TGAAATTGAAGGGCAGGGAGCGGTGGCGTCATGCTTCGAATATGCGGCGACGATCACAGATAAGCTTACCGGTCGGTGCGGGGTTTCCGTTCAAGATGCTCAGGGCGTTGTGGAAGGGAAAATCGGGGGGAAGGACTGTAGCGGGGTGAAGGGCGTACGCGATAGTGTCGGCTTACACAAGACATGCATACCCTGGGTCAAGGAGGCGTCCTGCACCGATGATTTCAAGAGAGGGGATAGGTACAAGGGGGAATGCATCTATCAAATAGTCAGATGAGTATGCTCACATTTCGATTCAGCCGGCCGCAACACGGTTCTGGAGAATAGGGACAATCCGTGGAATGGTCTGCCCTCATCGTACTGATTGTCATCGTCGTGTGGGTGATCTTAAAGTACGAAGAGGAGAAACAGCGACAATCCACCGCGGCGATGATCGCAGGGTCCGCCGTTGGTGGACGGTTCGACGAAACCGAATTCCACGGTCGGTATTCTGGAGGTCATTCAAGCTACCCAAAGGAAGAAATCGCGGTATTGGTCGTCGGTGAGCGTGGTATCGCTTTGACCGGTTACCAGTTGGCCGAGATTTTCGCCGAGGCATCTCTCCGGCAAGGGTACAGGCAAATCTCGATCAAAATTCCGTATGACTCCGTTGCGGACTACGGAATAGCCACTCGCAGTCAAATTGAAGCTGGCAAAGTCCTACTCCTTGGCGTTGTCGGACTCTTGCTCCAGAAGAACAAGCCGTTCCTCTACATCCGCTACACAGACGAAAAGGGCATCGACCAAACTCCCGCGTTCTATTTCCAGGATGAGACTGGACTTCAGAAATGCATGACCTTGATTGAGGAGCGCGTGAGAGGGAAGGAGCCGGTAAAAGAGGTCAGAAAAGATGGATCTCACACCCGCCCGATGGTGTGCGGTGTATGTGGGTCTCGCCCGGAGGTCGTGTATTGCTCAAAATGTGGAAGAGGTGTGTAGTGGGTGCGCGTGGCGTGCTTACTCGTACGAACTCCACAGCCAGCCAGCCGATCAAAATCCTTCTAAGGGGCGAGGGGGCGGCTTGATCGAGCAGGCGCTTCACGCCGTGGATCGTGACTGTTCTGGAAAACGCTTCTCCCACGCGATCAAGGTCAAACCGGAAGAAGTGGACCGGATTGCGTGGATTGCTGTAGGGCATCGACAAAGTCTCTATGTCAAGGGGGTGAATCTCTAACATGGAACAAGAGCGGTCTGAGCAATCAAAAACTTTGAGCGCCATAACGGTCGCCGGCGTGATTCATAAGGCTCTGGCGGGATGGGAAATGTTCACGTCTGACATCTTGGAAGCGTTGGTTGAACTTGGCCTCTTGGCCATCAGGCACATCGGCAATCCAACAGATGAGCAGGTCCACCAAGAAATCGATCGTGCCGCCGTCATCGCTCACGACATCGCCATCAGTACCACGAAAGAAAGCGGAGGCGGTCTCCGACTTGGAATCTACACAGCATTGGTTCTCTTGAAGTCAATGGCAATTACCGCCAGGATGTACGAAAAGAAGGAAGGAGTGAGGAAAGATTCCTGACAAACTGGAGTGGGCGTGTCCTGGAAGGATACGCCCCGACCCCCTGCGAGGATACGGGGGAGCGAGGGAGCCGGGGCTATGTGGGCTTCAGGATGAAACTTGATTCTTCAGCATTTCCCCCATGACGGTCGAAATCGTAGCCAGATCACGGACACGTGTCAAGATGCCCCGCCGTTCGCGCCGGTGGGCCGCTGGCGGACGTTCAGGCGCGTGGATGATTCCGGGCTTTCAATTCGAGAAGGGGGTACGGCGGCGGAACCCCGCGGCGGAGTAGATTCGCGGGGAACCTTCCTCGAAAAGACACTTCCGGTAGGCTTCCGGTAGGTTCCGAAAACCCCCGCTGAACTCCACTCCGCCCCTCTCCATTCCTCTCACGTCCAGTTCCGGCTATCCTCTGAAAGTCACGGGGAATTCTTGTGATCGGAGTTGATCTGCGTGGATACTGACTCACTGTCACCACTCGATTTTGAGTCCGCTGCGTCTGCCATTCCGCCACTCCGGCCAACGTGATGTTGGCCGCACTTCCGTCGTTTTCGGCAGACACGGACGTCTGCGATCAGAAGGAAGCGCGGCGAGGCCTACCTAGTCCGTGCTCTCCACCTTACTCGCAGACATGGAGGTCTGCAATTCGGAGAGAGCGCGGCCAACGGGATGTTCGCCGCCCTTTCAACATTTTCGGCAGACATGGAGGTCTGCGGTCCGCGGGAAGTGCGGCTGGATTTCTAACCGATCAGATCTACACCGATCGGTCTCGCTTCGCAACGGGCCCTGGACATCATGCCACGCCGGGCATGTAGGAATCGCGCTGTAACCCGCACTCCCCACCTCTGAAGCCGTGTGACTTCCATCACTCCTCGCCCTGTCATTAGGTTTGTTGTTTCAAGCACTTGGACCCATCGCGTTCGTTGCATGGAGCCCATCTTGCTCTTGAGAAGGTGGACCTATGGTGGTATACTATTCGGTAATCAGGAACAGGGCTGGGATATTGCTTATGCCACACATCATGGATGGACGTGTCGGCGGAGAGGGTACAAGAAGGATTTTCGTCACCCTATCGGCCGGAGTGCTTCTCCCTATTGCAGGCTTCGTGTTTTCACAACTCAGTGATGCGCAAGCCGCAGCGAGATACGCTTGGGCCCGCGCCACTCGCGTCGAAATCCGGTCGGCGCCGAACGAAAAACACGGCGTCGTGGGCGTCGTCTCGCGCGGAACGCGATTTCAAGTCACCGAAGAAGCCGATGGATGGCTCCATGTCATCCCTCCGAGTTACGACATCCGCAGCCTCCCGGATGGATTCCGCCGGAAAGATCCCGCTACCTTCCAGGCAGGCTGGATCGTCGGAACCACAGCCTCCCAGACGGAAATCTTCGATGAAGCCACCGCGCTGCAGGTCTTCCAGGACTGGATTGAGGAACTTCGGAGGGATCCCATGATGAAGGAAGGCAGTTTCGCCGGGATCCGTCTCATCCCGTTGGCCGCCCTCTGGGCCTCCAACGAAACGCTCGAGTTCGACTTGGGCGTGGGACTCGAAGGCGAGGTGGAGACACAGATCCTCAGCGTGTTGGGCCAATGGACCTACCTCATGCTCGGCGCCCGCTTCTTCTCCGTGTTCCAGGAGGCGCGGGCCGTCGAACTTCGGCTTGTAGCGCGGGTGTGGGGCGTAGACAGCTCCGGAGTGATGGGGGCGCGCTACGAACCCATTGTGAAGATCCGCACGACACAGGACGATGCCCGCCGAATCCGATGGGAGGAGGCCCTCGCCAAGCCGCAGGTGGATACCAAGCTCTTCTCCTATTTCTGGCAGCGCGAAAACGCAACGCTCACCACACGCTGATGGTCCCGCCGCGCTTGGCTGCTCTCACGTTTTGCGGAGCCCTGGCCGCCTCTTGCGCCCAACCTACCCTCGGGCGGCCGCCCCAACCGCAGCTCCGCGGAGAAGACAAGGCGATCACCGTCAGTTGGGGCGCGGCCGAGGGCGCCTCCTCGTATGAGGTCTTCCACCGAGCATCGGACCCCCCCGATCTTGGGGACCCGGAGAGCCCACGCGTGGCGACCAAGGAGCTATCGGTGCGAATCGAGGAACTGGATCCCGGCTTGACGTACTACGTGAGCATTCTGGCCCTCCGCGGCTCGCAACGGAGCCAAGCTTCCTCCATCGCCTCCGTCACCACCGTTCCCCCCGCACCCGGCGCGCCGGACATTGCCCAGGTATCGAAGACGACCCTCCGCATCAGCTGGAAACCGGTGACGGGCGCCATCGACTACGAGTTGTACTATGACACGGAGTCCCAGTCCGGAAAGGCGGACGCCGATCGGAAATACGCGGGGAAACATGCCGCCCAAGGGGATTCGCCCATCGCCGTTCGCGACTGCACCCCGAATGCGGCTTGCGCCGTCACCCTCTCCGGCCTTGTCTCGGACAAGCCATACGTCTTCTCGGCGAAGGCCATCAACGGATCGGGGGCCAGCGGCTACTCGGAGGAGTCAAAGAAGCGACTTGGCCCGGGCCCATATCCCCCCCCGCCCTTGCTGAAAACATCGTTGAAGTCCACGGGGCTCGGTCAATTTGAGCTTTCGTGGGAGGCGGTGGAAAATGCGGTCTCCTACGAAGTTCTCTACGACACCGACGCGGCGGGAGCGCCGTACGATTGCTCGGTCGCGCCGGTTGCGAAATCGGCCTGCCCCTTCGCCACCACCACCGGGACGACGCTGACGTTGAAAGACCTCAAACCGGACATCCCCACCTCCGACCAATATCACTTCGCGGTCATTCCGATCAGCGAGAATGGAGTCCGCGGCTGCCAGCCGGGAGAACCGGGGTGCGCCGCAAAAGAAGCCGCGTGCGCGACGGAGTCGGTCGGGTGTCGCGCCGACCCACCCGTGGACGGCTTCGCCGTCAAGGCCACAACGGGAAAGAGCGCGGAGCTTACGCTCAGTTGGTCCAAGCTGGCCGGAGCGACCGGGTACGATCTGCTGATCGGGACGTCCACCGGGGCTGCGACCGGGACCTACGGCACAACGATCTCGCTGGGCGACGTAGCCGACTACGTCTACGCGGCGCCAAGCGGAGGCACGAAGTACTACCTCACGATACGCGGTCGCAACGGCCAGGGGGCCGGGCGCAACGCCGCGGAAGTGGGGGCGACAACCATTCCTTCCGCCCCCGCGAGCCTCTCGGCCTCGGCTTCGTACGTCTCGGGCCAAGTGAGTCTCAAGTGGACCGCCTCCACGGGGGCCACCTCCTACAAAATCTATTACGATACAGATTCTTCGAACTCAACAAGCTCTGAGTTCGCGGGCAAGGAAATCAAGGAGGGGATCAGCCCGATCACGATCACCGAGGCGGCCGCGTTCGCGAACTGCTCGGGGGGCGCCTCCACGGACCGGTGCACAACCCTCACCGCCTTGACCACAGGGTCGACCTACTCATTCGCCGTACAGGGGGTCAATGAGAGCGGCGAAGGGGCGCTGAGCTCCACCACCACCTTCGTGCCGCTGGCCGCTCCCTCCGGCTTCAGCGCCGATGGCGACAATCAGATCACCTTCTCGTGGTCCGCCGTCCCCGGCGCCTCGGGCTACAAAGTCTACTCGGATACGGAAACGAACGGCGGATCGGACGGGCGCTACGGCACCACCGTCACCACCGTGTCGGGCGGTTCGACGACCAGCGCCACGGCCACCGTGTCGGGCGGCTCCACGCTCTTCTTCGCCGTCACAGCCGTCTGGTCCGGCACAACGTCTCCCGCCAGCGAAAGCGCCTATTCCTCCCAACAGGCCCTGGCCGACGCCCCCACGGGATTCATCGTTCGGGGGTGCACGGGTCAGACCACGCTCCTTTGGAATCCGCTCAGCGGCGCCACGGACTACTACGTCTACTACGCGTCGAGCGCATGCACCTCAAGCACAAACAAGACCGGATGCTACAACGGTCCGGCCACTCCCGTTTCCGGCACCAGCTACAAGAGCGCCACCGCCGCGGTCTGCGCGAACTCCACGACCGTCTCACCGGGCACATGCTCCACCTCCCAGTGCGCGGCCACGATCACCGGTCTCACGAACGGAACGACCTACTACTTCTCCGTCCGCGGCGGCTTCGACGGCAAGAAGACGCCTTTCGCCTCGGAACTTTCCGCCGTTCCCCTGGCCGCCCCCACGGGCCTCTCCATCGCCTCATGCGGTTCCACCAGCGCCAACTTGAGCTGGACGGCCGTGACGGGTGCCGCGTCCTACCAAGTCTGCGTCAAATCCACCTCCGCGCCGTCGGCCGGAAGCTGTCCCGGCGTTCAAGCGGCAACAGGCACCACGGCAACCGTAACGAGTCTCAGCGTCGGAACCAACTACTTTTTCACGGTGGACGCCCTCTCGGGCAGCACTTCCACGAGCGACCACAGTAGCTCCGTCAATACGACCCTCCTCGCGGCACCCACCAATGCCGACGTCATCAGCCCGAACGCGGGTCCCAGCGGGCGCGTGACCCTCTCGTGGACCTACTCCGGCGCCGGCACACCCGCCGGGTACAAGATCTACTACCAGACGGCCTCGTCCGTTTCCGCCTCGTGCAGCACCGGATGTATCACCGGCGAAACCGCGCAAGCCGCGGAAGACCTGGCAGCCACCGAAGACGCGGGACTGACCGGCGTGCCCAGCCCCCTCGGGGCCATCACCACCACCGCCACAACCTACACCATGACGGGGTTGGACGCATTGAAGGACTACTACTTCAAAGTCGCCGCCGTCACGGTCTCGCCGCTCTGCGAGAGCGATCTCTCCAGCGAGATCAACGCCCTTGTCGGATGGCCCAAAACGCTGAGCGGAGGGACGCACTCCACCCCACTCATCGACGACCTCGTCACGGGGGACAGCGGCAAGCTGGAGGTCTTCGTGCCCGACACGAACGGAAACCTGTACCTCTTCAACGAAGACGGCGTGCTCGTCGGCGGGTGGGGGCCGGTGGCTCTCGGAACGGCGGTCGATCGTCCGGCTGTGTCAGGCGACATCGACGGGGACGGAGCATTGGAGATTGTCTTCACCGCCAACAGCACGATCTACGCCTACGAGAACACCGGCGTGGCCGTAGCCAACTTCCCCAAGGTCATCGGTTCCGCGCTCACTTCGCCCGTCCTCGGCAATCTGGATGGCGATGCCGCACTGGAAATCTTCGTCGGTGCCGCAAGCGGCACAATCTACGCCATCAATGGAGATGCAACGGATGTTGCCGGCTGGGCAGGCGGCATCGCCCTTGCCGGATCACCCGCCATCCGCGGCGATCCCGTCATTGCCGACATCGACGTCGGCACGACCGTGCAGGACTCGGCCAACGAGATCATCTTCGGCGGCGACAACGGAAAGCTCTACGTCTACAATCACGACGGCACCGTGCCCGCGGGCTGGCCCGCAACCATCGCCACGGTGGGAACGTGCCCGGCCAACCCACCCGTGTACAACGGCGTCGCCATCGCGGACATCGACGGAGACCGCGACATGGAAATTTTCGTGGCCGCAGGGAGCACCTGCACCACCTTCTCCGCCTTCCACCACACGGGCGCCACGGTCTCCGGATGGCCCAAAGACTACAATGCCGCCCTCTGCCAGACCTGCTGTGCAACCAGTTTCCCCATTTGTCCCTCCCCGGCAACCGGCGACATCAACGGCGACGGCGCCACGGACATCGTGGCCGCCAACTTCGCCGGCTACATCTATGTTTTCAACTCCAGCGGAGTTCTTCTCAGCGGCTGGGCCCCCTTGAACACGGGCGCCAACCTGCGGGCCTCACCCGAGATCGTCAACGTCGACAGCGATCTCGTTCCCGAGGTCATCATCGCCACCGCCGCCACCTCCAGCAACATTCTGGCCTACAACTACGACGGCTCCGCGGTCTCCGGCTTCCCGAAATCCGCCAAGGGCGCCGTGGGAGCCTCCATCTCGGTAGCCGACATCGACTCCAACAACGTCCCGGAGCTTTTCGTGGTGGACACGGTGGGCCGCGTCAGCGTGATCCATGCCGCATCGACCTCGTTCTCCAACGCGCGCGTCTGGCCCATGTTCATGCGCGATCCCTCGCACGTAGCCCAGGTCGGCCCGCGCCTGGAAACCGGATGGCCGCGAAGCCTGGCCGCGAACGTAACCGCCTCTCCCGTCTTCGGAAATCTGGACGGCGGCACCGATCTCGAAGTGGCCGTCGCCAACGTCTCCGGCGGCAACGGCCGTCTCTTCGCCGCCAAATGGAACGGCGCGCTGGTCACGGGGTGGACGGCGCCGGCCGACGATCAAAGCCTCACCAGTACGGTCACGCTCCAGGACCCCCTGGCCGCCAACACATGCGATGATGCCGCGTCCACCAGCGTCCTTGCGTCCCCCGCCCTCGGCAACCTGGACGGCGCGACGGACACCAACGTGGAAGCCTTCATCAGCACCGCCGGAGGAAACACCTGTGCCTACGCTTTTGATCACGACAGCACACGGATCGATGTCGACAGCGGCGTCGTCGGCAATGCCTTCGACGCCGGCAGCGCCATCGAGATTACCGCCGCCCTCGCGAACGCGGACGGAGGCACGGACACCAACCTGGAAGCGATCTTCGGATCCGTCACGGGCAATCTTTACGTCAAGAACGTGCCCGCGGGCACGAGCGTGGCCGGATGGCCCGTGGCCATCTCCGCGGCCGGCTCCTGCACCGCCACTCCGGCCCTGCGGGCGGCCCCGGCCGTCGGCGACGTGGACGATGACAGCACCGATGAAATCGTGATCGGAGGCGACAACGGCTGCATCTATGCCTTTGAACTCAGCGGCGCGCTGGTCGGGGGTTTTCCGTTGAAAGTCCCCACGTGCACGGGCGGCGACAGCGACGCGCCCCTTCGCTCCTCGCCGGCCATCGGAAATCTCAATACCGACACGAAAAAAGAAATCGTCTTCGGCGCCGACAACAATTGCATCTACGCCTACAAGGACAACGGCGGGCTCATGACTGGATTCCCGGTGGCCACGGGAGGGAACGTCCGTTCCGCGCCCGCCCTCGGCAATCTCGATTCCGACACGGCCCTCGAGATCGTCGTCGGGAGCGACGATGGCAAGATCTACGCCCTGAACGGCGACGGCACGGCCCTCTCCGGGTGGCCCGTGGATCTGGCCACAAGCATCCAGAACTCTCCGGCCCTCGTGGATGTCAACGGCGACGGCAATCTCGATATCGTGGTGGCCGTGGGGAGCCGGATGTATGCCTACGATCGAACCGGCACCTCCCTCCCCGGCTTTCCCTTCCTCTTGGGCGGCCCGGTGAGTACCTCATCGCCCCAGGCGGGCGATCTGCGAAATGACCGTACGCTTCACCTTTCGGTCGGAACGACCACCGACAACCGGCTGTACGTCTTCACGCTCGGCTACGGCAGCTACAATCCCGACAACTGCAAAGGCTGGCTGGGCTTCCACAACGCGCAGGAAAGGACCGGCGTCAACACCAGCCCCTCCTCCTGCCCATGAAATCGTCGTGCGTGGCGCGCGGCGCGTGGCGCGTTGTCTTCACGCTGCTCACGGCCTACGGCTCACTGCTCACGTTTACAGCCTGTCCGGCAACCGATCTCCCGTCTCTCGGGGCGGAAGCCTCCATTCAGGCCCTGGCCGATCCGGAAATCGTCCCCGCGGACGGATCCTCGATCTCCACCATCACCGCCACCATCCGAAGAAAGGGAGGTGAATTTGCCCTGGATGGCACGGAGGCCGTCTTCGCCACCTCGATCGGCCAGGTCAGTTCGACCACGGTCCCCACCAAGGGCGGCCGGGCCATCACCTCCGTCGCCAGCCTGCAAACCGGAAGAGCCACCGTGACCATTCGAAGCGAGAATCTCTCGACGAGATTGGAAATCACTTTTGTTCCCGCGGGACAGGTGGCGGCCATTCGCGGAAGCGCCACCTCGGTCGAGATCAACGTCGGCCAGAAGGAACTTCCGATCTCAAGCTCCACCGTCCTCACGGCGCTGGTGAAGGACCTCAACGCCCAGCCGGTGTCGGACGGCACGGAAGTCGTCTTCTCCACGGAAGGCACGAACACGGTGAATCCACCCAAAGCAAAAACTGTGGCCGGGATCGCGCGAACCACATTCACCGCCGGAAGCGTGTCGAGTGAATTCGACGTCGCCGCCCAATCGGGCGGGGCATCGAGCCGGCTCCGGATCAAAGTCCTGGCGGCACGGGTCGCCTCGATCGAGTTCCTTGAACCGGAAAACTTCAAGACCCCCCTGGGCGTCATCGGTTCAGGAAGGACCGAAACCCTTCTCATCCAGGCAAAGGTGCTGGACGAGCTGGATCGGCCCGTGGCCAACGGAACACCGGTAACCTTCAGCCTTTTCGGCGTGGGCGGGGGCGAGACCCTCCAACCGGGTGCGCCCGCCGCAGCCGCCACCCTCAGCGGAATCGCGACCACCCGGCTCCGCACGGGCAAGGTGGCCGGCGCCGTCCAGGTGCAGGCCGCCATCGATCTGGGCAGCCAAGGTACCGCCTCGGCCGTTTCCCCCACAATCCAAATCCGCGCCTTCCGGACCACGGTGGGACGATTCCTGGTCGTGCCGAACCCCGATAAACTCAACCTCGCCGGATTCCTGGACCCCAACCTCTTGTTCGATGTGAACGTCGCCGCCGGCGACCGATACAACAACCCGGTGGAGGACCTCCTGGTCGCCGTCATCTCGGAATCCGGTGTCGTGCCTACACCGGAGAAGAACGTCACCGGAGCGACGGGCCAGGTCGGAATCAAGCTCCAGACCGGTCCAATGTGGCCGGTCGACCTCGCCCCGGCATGCCTCGACCGCGCCTCCGCCGTCTATGGAGACTCGTGCCTCAGCCCGGAGGATGGACTCGTCAGCCTCACGGCCTACACATCCGGGGAAGAGGGCTACTTCGATGTGAACGGGAACGGGGCTTTCGACCTCCAAGAAGACATCTTCTGCGTCGAAATCGGAAAGGCGCTGTCTTGCCCCGATCCCCTCCGGCCGGACACCTGCACCACTCAAGCCCAAGCCCTGTGCAACGCCGTACATGACATTTCCGAACCCTTCGTCGATTCCAACGACAATGGAGCGCGCGACGTTTTCGAAACGTTCATCGATGCCAACGAAAACGGCATCTTCGACGACCGGAATGGCCGGTGGAACGCCTCCACCTTCGTCTGGGACCGAACGAAAATCCTGTTCACTTCCAAGCCGGCCGTGAAACTGATTTCACTCGCGGACAAGACCGCCACGATCTACGCCGGGGACCAGAATGGGAATCCCCTGACAGGCGGGAGCAGGATCGATTTCAAGATGAAGACGATCCCCGGCTCTTCGATCGGCTTCGTGGTCGGCCAGACCACCTCTTTCACGGTCAAGTCCACCTCCAACCCGGGGACTCAAACGTTCCACTCCCTCCAATTCAATTCCGACCCGAAAGGCGCCACACTGGACATCGAGGTCACCTCCAAGGAAAACGGCGACCTCACGACCCGGATCACCTTCTAAGTGCCTCTAACGTAATGACGCGGGCTGAAGCCCGCGGCTACCGGGAATGTGCATCCCTGGTAGGCGCAGGCTTTATGCCTGCGGAAGACGCTCACCGGTTCCCCATTCTTTTAGAGGCTCTAAGCCACCTGATAAATGTCTTCTCATGTTCCTGAACATTCCGTAGGGGCGGGGTTCACCCCGCCCTCCTGCCGGGCGTCCGGAAGGCGGCGCGGCTTGACCCTTTCGAAGGATTCTCCTACGATCCTACCCAAGGGAACCGGGCAGATGGGTGGGAACGGAAACATTCGAAAAAAAGCCGTGATGGTCACCGGCGCGACCAGCACGGTCGGCCGCCAACTGATCCAAAGCCTCTATGAGGACAAGCGAGTCCACTACGTCGCCGCCGTGGCCTTGGAGGATCTCCCTTACTACTTCCAGGACTACAACCCGGCTCGGTTCGGATATTTTCAGACGAACCTGGTCCGCCCGCGGGACTTGCAGAACCTCTTTACGTCGGACGCGTTCGTCGGCAATGGCGTCAACACGATCGTCCATCTGGCGTTCCAAAACCGGCCGCAGGACCGAGGCGAGAAAGTCCACCAACTCAACGTCGAAGGCACCAAGGCCATTCTCGACAAAAGTCTCGAAACCCCGCAAATCAAGAAGTTCATCTTCAAGTCCAGCTCCACCGTCTACAAGATCCGGCCGCACAACAGCGTGACCCTGGACGAGGACGCCGAGCTCAACCTCGACTCCGATGCGCCCCAGTGGATCAAAGACCGCGTGGATGCGGACATGCTCTGCATGACGAAGCTCGACAATCGCGCAACGGACATCGTGATCCTTCGATTCGCGAACATCGTTGGTCGCAACATCCACAGCCAGCTCAACGAGTACCTGCGCACAAAAATTTGCTTCACCGCTCTCGGCTTCAACCCGATGATCAACATGATCCACCCGCGGGACGTCAGCCGCGCCATTCAGCTCGCCATCCACAGGAAAATCAAAGGCGTGTTCAACGTGGTCGGGAAGGAAACCGCGCCGCTCAAGGACATCGTTCAGGCCAACGGCTCGATCACCTTCCCGCTGCCGACTTTCGCCCTCCACTACGCAAACCTGGCCCAACGCGTGCTGGGCCTGACGGAGTACGCCTACTCCGTGGACAGCGATCGATCCAAGTACAATCTGCTCCTCGACGGGCGAAAGGCCGAAAGCATCCTCGGCTACTCCCCGCAATCCCACGTCAAGTTCGGGTAAGTTTTTTCGTCAATCCCGCAACTATTTTCGCGTGTTGTCCCCAGGATATCCCCAGTCGGACCGCTCAAGCTTTCACATACCCTAGCGCGTTGAAACCACAGCATTCTTCCCACATCTTGACCCATTGTGGTGAATGTTTTGCTATACTTGACACAGCATGATCAGCCGCGGGGTAAACTGCGAGGAATACAGCGTCGCTCGGTCCGCAATGAAAGGGCTCGCCCCGATCACGCTCCTCGGGTGTCTATGGATTCCCACCCTTCTGGGGTGCAGCGGGTCGGGATCGACGGGTGCCGGCAAATCCTCCGAGTCTTCGGATGCTGGTGGGTCACTCTCAAGTTCGACCGGTGGTACCGTGCAGTCCTTGGACGGCAAACTGATCGTCACGATTCCATCCGGCGAGTCCTCAGGGCAAATTAGTGTGACCGTCTCCATCGCCACCAATGAAGTGCCTTCGGCCGCGGTCAAGACTCTGGTTGGGGATGCCTACAAGATCACCTTGAACGAAGGAACGCTCTCGACTGCTTCGATCTCTCTCAAGTACGAGCCTAACCGCGTGATCGCTCCCGCAGGTACACCCGTGGGCTCGATCGTTTCCTTGGCGAAGCTCGCAGGCGATATATGGCAACCCGTGGAGGGTGCGACCGTCGATACCGCGAACAATCAGATCACGGCTACGGTTTCCTCTTTCAGCATCTTCGGCGTCATCCAGAAAGGCCTTCAGGGAGGCTCCTCAGCAGGCGGAGGCTCTACGGGAGGCACCGGAGCGGGCGGCGGCCAACCGACCGACACAACACCCCCCGACACTTTGATCGGCAGCTCTCCGCTCTCCCTCACCTCCTCCAAGTCCGCTTCATTCATCCTCGTATCCACCGAGTCGGGTTCCACCTTCGAATGCAAATTAGACGCACCGGACTTTGCACCATGCAACAGTCCCATCGGGTACCAAACACTTGCCGAAGGCACGCATCAATTCCAAGTGCGCGCAAAGGATAAGGCGGGCAATGTCGATTCGAGCCCGCTAGTTTTCGAATGGAAGATAGACACGGTCGCTCCCTCTGCGCCCGACGCGGCCAAGCTCGTGGCCACGGACTTGGTCGCCCCGCTCGTGGACAGCCTCGCAGGCTTGGCCGGGGCCGTAACTGCGGACGCGGTCACCGTGGTGGTCTACAAGGAGGCGGGACTGTCCACCTCTATCGGGAGCCAGCCGGTGAAGGCAGACGGATCCTTCGATGCCGTCGGTATCGGCAGCGACCAACGCGACGGCTCCGCCCTTGTCTACGTGGTCGCCGTTGACGCCGCGGGCAACACCGGGTCGGCCACCAGCATCCGAACCGACAAGATCGGCGTGGAATCGAAGATTACCTCCTCCCCCTCAACAACCATCATCAACCAGAACGCCACCTTTCAGTTTGGGCCGGCGACCACGGAAATCCCTTCCTCCTACGAATGCGCCGTGGACTCGGGGGCGTTCGCAGCCTGCACCTCCCCTTTCACATCGGGGAGCTTACCTTTGGGCACACACACCTTCTACGTGAGAGGGTTGGACCAATTCGCAAACACCGGCGCCATCGTGAGCAAGACATGGACTTTGGGCCCACAGGACGTGACGCTTACGACAAAACCGCCTACCACCACCGTGAACCTGAAAGGTCAAATTGTCTTTACCGCCAACCCCACCGGCACGGGTGTCACCTACCAGTGCCGGATAGATTCCGGGACTTTTGCCAGCTGTACCTCCCCCTACAATTTCGGCGGACTCTCAATAGCGGCACACACGTTTGAAATCCGCCCCTACGACCAGTTCGGAAATCAAGGGACGACGTCCTCCTATTCCTGGACCATCATCATCGGCCCGGACGCCATCGACTCATTCGGCCAATTCGACGGAACCAATGTCCTCTACAACAAGGGGTCGAACGGAGGTCTGAGCACCCCCGAGCACGTGGCGATCGACCTGGCGAACAAGCGGCTCTTCTTGTCGGACACCGCCAACCATCGCGTGCTCGTCTACGACCTCAATTCCAACATGACGCTCGTGGATCGCTACCCGGAGTTCGTCCTCGGCCAGCCGAATCACGAATCCAATAGCGCCACCACCCCAGGAGTCGGGATTCCGGAACAAAGTCAGTGGGGGATGAATTCTCCGCGGGGGCTGGCGATTTACAACAGCCGGCTCTTTGTCGCCGATTCCGCCAACAACCGCATCTTGGTATTTGATGCCCGATCAGCCGGGAGCGCCAACCTTGTCCTCTGCGGAAACACCACCACCGGGCTGGCTGAGGGCATGAAGGCTTCGTGCGTCATTGGACAAGCGGGCTTCTTGACCTCAGCCGCGGCGTTGACGCAGGCCGGCCTCAGCAATCCTCAAGGACTTTCGATCCACAAAGACAGCGCCGAACTTTACGTCGCCGACAAAGGCAACCATCGTGCACTTGTGCACAGCCTCTCGGCCCTCGCCAGCGGGCAGAACGCGGCCTTCGTCATCGGGCAGGCCGATTTTACAAGCGGCGCCGCCGATCGAGGGGGGGCCGTGGGGCAGAACACACTCGATTCCCCGTCGGCGGTGGCCTACTTTCACCACAGCACGAGCAATACCTATCGATACTTGGCCATAGCGGACACGGGAAATAATCGCGTGCTTGTTCATAGCAAGGTGACCGCGCCTACCGTCGATAACTGGGACAACGGCGAGAATGCCGTCTACGTTCTGGGGCAGAAGCTCTTCACGACCAGCACGATCGATATTGAAGATAACACAGTGGCAGGCGGCCTCTGCGGAGATGGAAACGTCCCCCTGACGACAAACGCCTGCGGGATGGATACCCCCAAGGGCGTGGCATGGAACGAGGACAGCTCCCGCCTCTACGTGGCAGACATGGAAAATCACCGGGTACTCGTCTTCGACACAGGATTGATCACGAACGGTCAGCCCGCGGCAAATGTACTGGGGCAGACGGCCGTGACGAACTACGTCTCGTCGGGATCCACCGGGAGCAATACGCTATCACTGACGTACACCCCCTCTACGTTGACGGGCCCGTTGACCTTGGCCGCGACAATGGTTCCGGTCGTGACGACGGCCGGCTACACGGTGCCTGCCCGAATTCAAATTGAAAGCGAAGCCATTCAGTGCGACACAAAGACGGCGATCCAACTGAACACGTGTTCGCGAGGGATCAAGGGCACCACCGCCGCCGACCATCTCACCGTGGGCACGGCCGTGCAACGATTCACTCCCTCACCGGTTGGACTTGTCTTCTCTGAGAATGCGTACGGACGTCTCTATGTTGCCGATGGCGGCTCCCACCGGGTCCAAATGTTCAACGTGTTTCCGGGAGTCTTGGTCAATGGAAAGGATGCCGGCGATACGCTGGGCCACCTGACCACGACCGGGGCAGGTAACATGAATGTATCCAGCCCGAACAACCCCTCCTCAACCAGCTTCTTTTCCCCCGTTGACGCCGCATTTGACGCCAACGCACTCCGGCTCTACGTGACCGACAGCAAGCTCAATCGGGTGCTCTCGTTCGGCGTCAACAGCAGCATGACGCTGCTGGATCGGCAGGCGGACAACGTCATAGGGCAGAGTTCCCTTACCGCCTCCGACGCAGCCGTCACCCAGGACTCAGGCCTCAGCTCACCCGAAGGAGTGGTTTTTGACGGAACGGCCAACAAGCTCTACGTGGCCGATCGGGCGAACAATCGTGTGCTGGTGTATGACACGTCGACATTCTCGGACGGTATGAATGCATCCTTCGTTCTCGGTCAGCCGGACTATGTCAGCTCCGCCGCAAATTGCACGAGTAGCGGCATGAGCGCCCCTTCCGGGTTGGCGATAGACGCGCCGGGAAAGCGCCTCTATGTGGCCGATGCCGGAAACAACCGGGTCATGGTCTACAACACTACGACTCTCGGCAACGGCATGTTCATGGACAAGTACCTTGGCGAGGGGGGCGGATGCTCTCAAGGCACCACGCAGAGTACGATGAAGAACCCCAAGGGGGTGGACTTGCACCCCACCTCCTACAAGCTTTTTGTGGCCGACACCGGGAACAACCGGATGCTGGTTTACAATGTCGGCGCAGCCGCGGCCAGCGTAACGGATGGGATGAACGCCGCAAACGTCATCGGACAGTCCAATTTCACTTCGGCCGGGGCGGGCACTTCGGCCACCACGCTGAATTCACCGCAAGGAGTGGAGGTGGATTCTTCAAACAATCGGTTGTTCGTCTCCGACACGAACAACCACCGCGTGGTCATCGTCGATCTCGATCTCCTTTCCGATGGGATGAGTTTCATCAACGTCATTGGCCAGCCGGATCTCACAACCGGCGCGATCTCCGCCACTGCAATCAACCGTCTTAGGGCACCCCGTGCCTCCACCTACGATTCCGTTTCGAACCGCCTCTACGTGATCGACAACCAGAATAACCGCATCGCGGTCTTCGAGACCCGGTAGGAACTGCGTACCACTCTACCCCTCTCGTCGTCCCCGCGCAGGCGGGGACCCAGAATCTGGATTCCTGCTTCCGCAGGAATGACGGGACAGGAAAGTCCTTCAGTCAAGGGGCCGACGACTAGCCGCCGAAGGCTGAACGCTGAGCCCTACTGATACTTCCCGTTGATTGTGGCGGTAATCTTCCCGGCCCCTGAAGGGCCAAGGTTCTTGCAGCCCGTCAAGTCGACCGAGATGGACGCATCAATGGTCGTCGGACTGGATGTGCAAATGTCCGGATCGGTGAACGAGAAGCGGAACGCCGTGCATCCCGTGCTCAATCCCGTATCCGGTTCCACACAGTCAGCCACGGTGAAGTTTGGGGCTGTCTGAGTGGGATTGGTGCATCCTGTGGTTCCCCCACCGCTGGTCGTGGAAGATCCCGACGGAAAGTTCACGGTAAGACTGCATCCGGCGACCACCGGGTTCTTCAGTTGGTCCGCCACGTGGATGATGAAATTAGCACCGCACTTATCCGCAATCAGGAATTCCTGATTGGTAAGGTAGGTACCGGTGCAACCGGAACCACAATTACCGGAAGGGGTTCTCGGCGAACATTCAATGCTGAAGGTGCCCACCCTAGTCGACCAGACGACGCGTATGTCGTCCCACACGGAAGCATTGGAGGCTTCGTAACGGCCGTTCGGGGGATCGTAAACGCCATTGCCGTTAATATCAAAAAAGATCTCGTCCAAATCCTTCTCGGGATAGCCTGCATCCCCCAAAACGCACTCGTTGGAATTGATGAAGGGTTCCCCACGATCGTGCAGGAGGCGGACGCAGGCCTTGTCCGGCATCTTGGCGGTATCCCGGCTCGTGGAATCCTTGTGACGTAATTTGGCGTATCCGGTCGTGGGGGCATTGGTTCCAGTTCCGCAAGCACTTGTGCAGAGTATGCAGAAAATGTCCTCACCCAGGCGGCAGACCCGGGGTAGGGCCAGTTCAGTGGCCGAGCATTCGCCATCCCTGTCCCGGTCGTCGCACGAATTGAATTCGTTGCTTTGGCAGATCCCATCCCTCGGCCCAGAGCCCCGATCATCGCATTCATCCCACACTCCGTTGGATTCCGCCGGATCGGCGCTACACCCCGGTTGATCGGCGGGACACTGCTTCCCTGGGATGCAACCGCCATCCTCTATGTGAAGTCCGTCCCCATCCATGTCGATGAAGCCTTCGCTCCCCTTGGTGTAGGCGACGACGGTTCCGCGCCCATCACTCGGATCGTCGTAATCGGCAGGGGTTCCCTCGTTGGAGGAGTCGAAATCATTGGGACAGTAAGAGGGACCAGGAAACGACTCGATCACGCGCGGAAGCGGCGCAGCCGAGACCAGCGTAGCCGTTACGCTGCCGGTGTCCGAAAGCTCCTTGCCTCCACCCCCTTGTATGATGCCGGCCTCGGTTGCAAAAAAGACGGAGGTGCCGGGAGTCGGGGGGTTTCCATACCTATCGCCAACGAAGGCCGTTACATCCACCTCTTCTCCGAAAATGAGTAGCCCGATGATATTGAATGGATTTTCCGCCAGACCGAAATGATCGGTCACGGGCGGGCCAGACTGAATGATGATGTTCTGGATTGTGCCGGTGATCACCTTGCCACCTGGGACCGTTACATCCACACCCACTTGAACATTTCCTGGAACGGTTCCACCGCGAATCCGGGTGCTCGCCTCCCCTTGCACCGATTCCTCGAAGGCTTCATCGCTCCTGGCCCCCGCTTCGGAGGCCAACGACTCGCCGCCGCCGCCCTTCACAAGGTAGAAACGGACCTTCGTGCCGTCCCTCACAGGACTTCCGGACTGGTCTTTCACGGCGATCTTCAACTCGGCGGTATCGTTCCCCGTGCCCAAGACCCCGATCAGGATCGGGCTCTGGTCAAATTCGATGGTGTAGCCGGAGGAGGACGTTACAATGATGGGGACCTGTTTCTGGATGAACTCGACCGTCTCGGTGGACGAGGAAGTCCCCCCCCCCCCGGATCCGGAACAAAGGTCCGCGCATGGGTCGGTAGCGGGACAGCCGACATATCCAAGAACCGCAGTGGTCTGAGGTTTGAATCCGGCCTTGAACGTAATCCTCGCCAACCCTGCCCCGTCGGTCGTGGCGATCGTCCCGCGAGTTGATGTTTCTACCCGATGCGGAAGGCACGTACAGAAGCGGACCACCTGATTTGAAAGAGGTTTTGATGCTGTGTCCAACGCTCGCGCCAAAACGGTAACCTCGTTCTCGACAGGAGTGGTATCCGGATCATCATCATTCTGCACTCGGCAAGGGGTGACCTCCGGTCCCGCTGGACAATTCTCATAGGTCAAGTCCAGCTTGCTGATTTTCCCCACGTCGCACGAAATGGCCGTCCCGACGAACGTAACCGTCAAAAGTTGGCTCACGCATCCGCTGGCAGGACAATTCTCCAGCGTTGAGACCACCGTCGCCTTTGCCACTCCGCTGGACGGCTGAAGACTGACCAGCGCCGCCGAAGCATTGCCGGTAGAATCGGTTTGTACTTCGTAAGACTTTGAACGATTCGGAAAGATCCCGGCGTCGGTTTCGAATCGAACCGTTGCGCCGGCAACCCGGGCGCCGTTCTTGTCCGCCACGCCCGCCGAGAGCTTGATGGTGGACGCCCCATCCGCATCGGCTACGGCCTTGTCCGCGGAAAGGATGGCCGCCGGGCCATTGCCAACAACCAAGTAAGTATACCCCGTGGCCGAGGTGGTCCCAAACGCCGCCGTCACCTCCACCCGGAGGAAAACGTTGGACGCATTCTGACTCGTGCTCGGAATCGGTTTGAGCTTCGCCATGGCGACGCCGGTGTTGTCCAGCGAGACGCTGACGGAACCTGCCAGAGTCGATCCGGCCGTTGTCGTCGCGAGCTTCGCCGTTTCGATATCGTCCACCTTGAACTGCACCGCAGCGCCTGCAGGAGGAGTCGTGGTGCCCAGGAGAACGGTAGCTTGGATCACAGCCTCGTCGGCAGTTCCCCTTCCCATCACCAGCTTACCGTCTTGAACCGTAACCGTCACTTGCGGCGCCGGTTCCTTGAACCGTACAGATGATTTAGCGCTCGCCTTCGACTTCGAATCCTGCAACTCGCACTTGACGGGAAGCTCCAGTCCGGACTGATAGGTGCTCGTGGCCACCGTCTTCGTAACCCCATCATCCCCGGTGATGCAGTTCTCGGTGCAGCTCAGGGCGAGGGGGTTCTCGCTTGCAAAATCCTTGGGGAGATCGACACTGAACTTGAGCTTCTGGTCCTTGGCCGGGACATCCGTCTTGGTCTTGGAATCCCGCCGAGCCGCAATGCACCGGACTTCGACTGAATCCTTCCCATCCGTGTACGCCGCACACTTGACGGGGTCGGTGCACTTGCGGCCGCCCTTGTAGATCTCCATCTTGAGTTTTACGGAGCCGAGGGTGCCACCGGTCTTGCAAGAGGGATCGCTGGGATTCGCCTTGCAATCCACCCCCCCCCCTCCGACCGTCGATGTCGCGCAAGAACCAGCAAGGACCATCAGGAAACACAGAAGAGTGGGCGCGAAAGCCGGCGGTTTTCTCATTACAGTCGGGAAAGAAGCAATTGGCATTCCATGCGCGTTAGAAAACCGTCCATGGTTTCAGGTACATAGCATTGTAGCCCAATGCCGGGGTCGAAGCAACCCCAGATCAAGAAACTTTTTCGCCGTTCCGGGGTTTCGTGGTCCCCTTAAAGCCCAGTCCCGCCCGGATCACTTTCACCACGCCCTTGAGGACGTCCTTCCCAAATCTTTGGTTGAATTCCGGAAGGGGCACGATCGCTTTCGCCATCGACCGGTGGCCCCCGGCCCTCCCCCATTCCCCGAAACACAGCTTCGCCAGCTCACCGGCGCTCCTCACGTGGCCATTGTTCCGAATCGAGACGACCAGATTGTCGCCGAGCACGCCACAGGCCACGGCCCAACGAATCCGTTCGAGGTAAAGCGACAGGTCCGCAAGATGGGCCAGCGTGTCCTCCCGCTCCACGGGCCCGAGGTAGGCGAAAATCATGTCCTTGTAGACCTTCTTACTTTCCAAGGCCTTTACCAACGAATCGAAATCCTCCCGCGTGAGTTCGGGCTGCTCGATCTTGCGAATGGTCGTCTTGTTGGCAACAGGAAACAGCCCCGAAAAAGCCCGGATGTCGGCGGGGCTCATGTGGACCCCCAGCTTTTGGGTGTCGACCTTGAGGGCATAGTACATCGCAGTGGCCAACCGCTCCTGAAGCGGGGTCTCCAGCGCCTCCAAGTACTCATAGAGAATAGTGGACGTAGCACCGTAGGAAGTCCGGATATCTTTGAAACGCGCCGTGTAATCCGATTGCTCGGGATGATGATCTAGAACCGCGTCTACGTGCTTGATCCGCCCTGCGAAGTAGGTGGGCTGGACGTCCACCATGACCAGGCCGCCGAACTTCTCGAGATCGGAAGGCACTACCTGCCGCACCTCCAGCTCCAGCAGCTTGATCATGGCCAGGTTTTCAGGACGCGTAATCGGGGCGAAGGTGACCGTCGGGGCGGTCGACCGTGTCCGCCCCACTATCGTCCGAACCGCCATGGCACTCGCGATGCCGTCCGGGTCCGGGTTGTCGTGAAGGAGAATGGCAAAATCGGCCAAACCTTCCAGCGTGGATCGAAGTTCCTGAACCTTCTTCCGCGATCGCAGCCGACGGAGATCCCTCCCCACCCCGTGGCCGAAGACGTCCCAAATGGGCACATGGAGGTAATTCATCCCGTTCGGCGATTGGATCTCCAGCGTGGAATCCGTCTGGAGGATCAGACCCTGATTCTGGGGGAATATCTCGCTGAGCGTGCGCAGCACCTCCTGCGTTCGCTCGCGATCGGTCAGTTCGACGACGAAAATATCTCCGGCGCCGGGCTTGAGCGACCGAAAAGTATCGATCGATGCGAGATCCACCTGGCAGGCCTGAAATCCCTCATCCAGAAGTTGCGCCGCATGGCGATGCTCGGGAACGAGCACTTGGATATCCTTTGGATCGTTCCGCACCCCGCGCAAAAGATGGGGCACCAACGGATCGTCACAAATGCAATAAATTCTCATGAAATGTCATTCCGGGGATTGTGTGATAGTATCACCCTCCACAGTGGGGGTCAAAGAGGGCTGACACGCTAACCGGGAGGTCCGATGTCTGAAACACTTCGAAAAGAGCAGCAAATTCAAATCCAAATCGACGAGCCGATTGGGCAGGGAGTCTATTCGAATTTCTGCGCCGTCACCCACAAGCAGGGAGAATTCATAGTCGATTTCATCTTCATCCAGCCGCTGGAACCGAAGGGAAAAGTTCGCAGTCGGGTCGTTCTCACCCCGGTGGCCGCCAAGCAGATTTTCCAAACGCTGATGGAAAACATGCGGATCTACGAGGAACGATTCGGACGCATCGAGATCCTCGCCGGGGAACCCAAGCCGACCATGATGCAGTAGTTTCGCCCGCCGGGCTGCCTTGAAATCTCAATTCTCAAATCTGAAATCGCCTCGCTTTTTCCGCCCCACCGTCTGCACGATCGACCTCGATGCCTTGGGGCGGAACTTTCTCACCCTGAAGCAGCTTGCCGGCCCAAGGAAATTCATCGCCGTGGTCAAATCCAATGCCTACGGTCACGGAGCCGTGGAGGTAGCCCGAAGGCTGGAATTGCAGGGAGTGAACCGTCTGGCTGTTGTTTCGCTCGAAGAAGCCATCGAGCTGCGGGAGGCCGGCATTCGAAAGCCCATTCTCATCCTCGGGATCCTTCAGCCTTCCAGCGCCGATCTCATCGCCGCCTATCGGTTCACCCCGGCCCTGTTCTCCCAGGAGATGGCCCGTGCCCTCCAATCGGCCGCACGAAGCCTCGGAGTGCACCTTCCCATACACATCAAAATCGACTCGGGCATGGGCCGCCTGGGAATCACGCCGGCCGAGTGCCCGGCCATGGCCGAAACCCTTGAGGACTGTCCCAACCTCCGTGTCGAGAGCGTGTTTACTCACCTCGCGAAGGCCGATATCGACCCGGAGTTCACGACACACCAATTGAGAACATTCACCACGGCAGCGGAGCTTTTCAAGGGCCGCAATGGCCAACTCCCCATTCGGCACGCAGCCAACAGCGCTGCCGTGCTTAGGCATCCGGACGCGCTGTTTGACGCGATCCGGCCGGGGCTCGCCTTATATGGAGTTAGTCCATTCGATGTAGGCCGCGCCGCCGTCCGATTGGAACCGATCCTTTCACTGTCCACGCGAATTCTGTTCCTAAAAGAGCTACCGGCCGACACGCCCATCAGCTACGGTGGCACGTTCAGAACGCGCCGACCCTCCGTGATCGCAACGTTGCCTATCGGGTACGCGGACGGACTCAGCCGCCTGCGATCGAATCCCTCGGAAGGCATGGGTGGCAAAGTTGGCGGCCACGTATTGGTGAAAGGGAGACGTGCCCCCATCGTTGGGGTACTCTGCGGAATCTCCTCCCGAGTCCCTAGAATCTACGTCGGGCCCCCAGGGGACCAATCGCCCGCCTGATTTTCACCACGTCATCCAGCAGCTTGTCGAGGTCCGCGAGGCGGAGGGACGTCGGCCCGTCCGAGAGCGCGCGTTCCGGCCGGGGATGGACTTCGATGTAGAGAGCGTCCACTCCAATCGCCACCGCAGCCCTCGCGAACGGCGCGATGAATTGTCGATCACCGCCGGAAGCATGGCCCAATCCGCCCGGCCTCTGGAGACTGTGGCTCGCGTCGAACACCACCGGGCACCCCAGCCCGCGGAGGATCGGCAGAGACCGAAAATCGGCCACCAGATTTTGATATCCAAACATGGTGCCTCTCTCGGTCAGCAGGATGTTCCCGTTGCCGGCGGCCGACGCCTTTTCCACCACGTTCTTCATTTCTTCCGGTGAGACGAACTGGCCTTTCTTGATATTGACGATCCTCCCCGTCCGGACGGCGGCCTGAATAAGATCCGTCTGGCGGCACAAGAACGCCGGAATCTGAAGAATGTCCGCCACCCCCGCCACCTTCTCCACTTGAGACACATCGTGGACATCCGTGAGAAGCGGCACCCCCACCTTTTCTTTCACTTCGGCCAGAATCTCCAAACCACGATCCATACCCTGTCCCCGAAAGGATCGAACACTCGTCCGATTGGCTTTGTCGAACGAAGACTTGAAGAGGTAGTTGATCCCCCGCTTCCGGCAGCACCGACTCACATGCCGGGCCACCTCCAGCGCAATCTCCTTTGATTCGACCACACAGGGCCCCGCAATAAGACAGAGCGGCTGGCCGTCGCCGATGGAGAAATCCCCCACCTTCACATGGACTTTCAACCTTCTCCTGACTCTCACATCTCGCCTCACTCCTCTCGCCTCACTCCTCTCGTCTCGCTCCTCTCGTCTCTCACTTCTCACCTCTCACCTCACTCGTCACGCTTTCTCCAAGGGTTCCACGTGAACCACCACGTCGTCAACCTCGGAAAAGCGTTTCTGAATCGCCTCTTCCACCCGGTCGGCGATCGAGTGGGCGCTCCTGACGCTGATCTCCGGGTCCACCTCGATCACCACGTCCACCTTCACATCCCCCGATCCCCCTCGGGAACGTGCCCGGTGGCACCTCTGGACACCCCCAATCGACTCAACCACACGCACCAGTTCAGTCGGATCGATGACGCTCTCATCCGCAAGAACCTGGATCGCCCGGCGAAAAATGGTGTACCCGAGCCACGCCATGAGCGCCAGGACTCCGATCGAAGCCACGGCATCCGCCTTCCCCCAGCCCAACCGAACGCCCAGGACCCCGACCAGCACGGCGAGCGTCACAAACACATCGGCCAGCGTGTGGCGCGCATCGGCCGTCAGAAGGGCACTGTCCAACCGCCTCCCTTCACGCTGCTCGTAGGTCGTCACCACAAGATTGACGGCGAGCGTCACCAACATCACGCCGTAAGCTTCGACCCCCAGCGACGGGTGGGATGCGCCTTTGAGCGCGCTCCATGCGGCTTCCCCCACACGCAGGATCATGAGGAGAACAAAGACTCCGATGGCCAGCGATCCCAGAACCTCAAACTTCCGATGACCATACGGGTGTCCCTCATCGGGAGGCTGGGCGGCAATGCGCATCACCGCCAGCGCCACCACGTTGTTCGCCCCATCCAGAGTGGAATGGAATCCGTCGGCCTGAATAGCCAGCGATCCGGAGAACAGCCCATAGGCAATCTTGGCCGCCGCCACAAGAGCGTTGCCCAGGAGGACCAGCCACAGGACCCGGTTGATCACCCTCCGGCGCGAATCCCCATGCCGATTCCGATCGCCGTCCCCGAAGCGAAGCGGAGGGCGGCGGCGGTCCTCGGCCTCGACGGCCGGCGAAGAAATCACCGCTGCACTCATCAGCCCCCCGTCTTGGGCCTGTCTCCGGACTTCCGATATGCAAGATAGTCGCGAAGGATTCGAGAATGATCGAACGCCAGATCATCGAATGGAATTTCTTGCTGCGCGAAGCATCGTGCGTTTCGAGCGTCGTCCCCGCCTTTCGGGGCTCCCGACGCGGTCGCGATAAAGACCACGGCCACGTTATGACGACGGGTATCCCGTCTTGGGTCGGAATAAACGTGGAACTGTTCTTCCAAGCGAATTCTCAGTCCTGTTTCTTCTCTCGCCTCTCGAACCACGGCCTTCTCCACCGATTCCCCGTACTCCACATATCCGCCCGGTAGAGCCCACCCCGGCGGAGGGTTCTTTCGCTCAATCAGCACGATGCCGCCGCGAAGTTCTATGATCGCATCCACCGTCAGAAACGGCGTCAGGATGACTCTGCCTTGCCGCGACTGGCCGGATGCCACCAAGCGGGGCGGCGTCTTCTGTACTTTTCCCCGCCTACTCCGACTCCGATTCTTCTCCACTCACCACTCACTATTCACTTCTCACCGGAAGAGCGCTGGGACGGGAGGGGTCGAACCTCCATTGACGGATCCAAAGTCCGCTGTCCTGCCGATTGGACGACGTCCCAAGGATGGGTCGTACCCGGAGCCATGATGCACGGCCATGGATGGCCGTGCTCGCTTCGCGAAGGGTGCGTCCCAAAGTTCACTCATGTTAGCAGGACACCCCATCCACGCAAGGGCGCGCCCGGCGGATGCGCCGGGTGCGAGCCAACGGATTGCAATCCACTCCGAGACTGCGAGAATCCGGCCCGATGAGCCGGCCACACCACCCATCTTGGGCCAAGGAGCTTTCACAACTCCTGGCCACAACCGAAAGCCCGCTACGAGGGGCCCTTCCAAGTTTCACCATTCGGCAGGAACAGGTTGAAATGGCCGAGCGCGTCTCGGAAGCACTCGAGGAGGGCACTTGGCTCATGGTCGAGGCCGGAACGGGAGTCGGCAAAAGCCTCGCCTATCTCGTTCCCGCCGCGCTCTGGTGTCATGCAGAAGGAAAGCGCGTGGTCGTGTCCACCTACACCAAGACACTCCAAGACCAGCTCGTTCGCAAGGACCTTGAGGCTTTGCGGCGCGCGCTGTCCGGCCTTTCGATCGATCTTCGCTTTGCCCTCCTCATGGGATCCAACAACTACGCCTGCTCGCAACGCCTCAAACATGCGATGGGCGATTCCCATCTGCTCTTCGATTCGCGACAGGACGCTTCAACCCTCCAAAGGCTGGCCGAACTCTCCCCTGCGGAATGGTCGGGCCGAAGGCAGGATCTTCTCTTCACCGTCGAATCGGACGTGTGGAACCAGGTATGCCGTGATCCAAAGATCTGCCTCGGCCGGAAGGGGCCCTCGTGGCACACCTGCTACTGGAGACGAGCCATGGAAGAAGCGAGGGAGGCACAGATCCTCGTGATCAATCATGCCCTTTTCTTTGCCAACGAGTCTCTGGAAGGGGGATTGTTGCCACCCCACGACGCCATTATCTTCGATGAAGCACATCGCCTCGAGGAAGCCTTCTTGTCCTTCGCGTCGGAAGAAGCATCTAACTTCGGCCTGCGCCGACTCCTCGACGATATTCTGAGAGAAGACGGCACAAAAGGTCTGGCCGCAAGGCTGACTCGATCCGCGGCGTGGAAAGACGAAGTTGCGTCCCTTGTCCACAGAGCGCACCCGGCGATCCGGGACTTCTTCGATCAACTCCTCCAATTCGTGGGCGCCGATCCCTCGCGTGATCGCCGGAGGCCCCCCCATGCCGCCACTGGAACTCAACTCACCCGGCGTCTGATCCAGTCGAGCCTGGATGCCGAGCCGCTCACCCGCACCCTGCTTCTTCTCGCCGATCGTCTCAACGAGGGTGCCATGGCCTCCAAGTCGGATGAAGAGGAGAAGGAGATTCGAGCCCTTTCCGACCAGTGCAAAGCCGCTGCCGAAACCATGACCCGAATTCTCGGCGGCCAAAGCGGGGACGAGGTGCGGTGGGCGGAAGCCCTGCCGCTGCGGACTGCCCATCGGGCTGCGCTTCGCTCCTCCCCCATTGAGGTGGGGGACCGATTCAATTCGCTTCTCTCGGAGAAGCCCCGCGCCGTGGTGTTCACGTCCGCCACACTCGCCACGGAAGGCTCCTTCTCGTATGTCCGCTCCCAGCTAGGTCTCGCCCATGTGAAAGAAGCCAAGCTGGATTCGCCATTCAACTACCGCGAGCAGGCCCTTCTTTATCTGTCCACACGAGTTCCAGACCCACGAAACGCGGCCAGGGAGGAGTATCTGGCAAGCATGGAGGCGGAGTGCACCTCCCTCCTTCAAGCGGCGGGGGGAGGGACTTTCATCCTCTTCACCAACTACAAGCACCTGGAATGGATGGAGAGGGCGCTTCAGGCCCGGGCCGAATTCAGGGAATTCGACTTCTTCGTGCAGGGCGGCCGCGGAACACCCACACAACTCCTCGAGGATTTTCGGAAGTCCAGAAAAGGGGTGCTTCTGGGGACCATGACTTTCTGGCAGGGGGTGGACGTCCCGGGCGAAGCGCTTCGGTGCGTGATCGTCACCAAGCTACCCTTCGAGCCACCGGACCATCCGATGGCGCAGGCGCGGGCGGAACTCATCGCCTCACGCGGCGGCAACGCGTTTGCGGAATACGGGCTCCCCCAGGCCATTCTACTTCTGCGCCAGGGCGTGGGACGCCTAATCCGCTCTGCGAAAGACCGCGGCGTCATCGCCATCCTCGATTCGCGCGTCTTGACGAAAAGCTACGGCGCCCGCTTCGTCGCCGCCCTCCCCCCAATGCCGCAAACTCAGTCTCTTCCCGATGCAACAAAGTACTTCACAGATAATCTGGCTAATCGGTGACAGTATACTTTATTTCGACCCAATAGAGTATACTGTCACCGATTATCGCCTGTATGTGGGAGTCAGACTTGGAGAACGCCGATCCCATAGGCATTCTGATCTGGATTCCCCACAAACTCGCGGGCCGCGTACTTCTGCTTGACCTCATTCCAAAACGTGGGCACTTGCCCGCTGTTGTTGTCGGTTTCTTTCCCGTACCGCTGCCGATGATCGAGGACAATATCATGGAGGACAATCAACCCGCCGCGTCTCACCAAGGGCGAGTATAGCCGGAAATCGCGACTCACCCCCTCGTAGGAATGGTCGCCGTCGATGAATAACAAGTCGAGGAGGTGGGATCCCAACTCGCGCCTGACCCTCTCGAGAATGGCCGGCGCGCTCGATGCACCGTGAATAGGAACAAGGCGCTGGCCGGGAACTCCCAGCGACCGGTAGATGAGTCGCCGTTCGAAGAGCATCTCGCAATCGATGGTGATAAGCGTGGCATCCGGCCGGCAGGCCCTTGAGAGGAGAAAGAAGGTGCCGCCAAACCGAGTCCCGATTTCACACACATATCGAGGGGCATTCTTCTCGACCAATTCCAACAAGGCGACAATTTCGACCTCTTTCTGGGCGGACCAGAAATCTTGACACGCCCGGGTTGCTTTCAAGGCATCTGCATAGGAGGCTTTATGCGGGGCCAACGCCCACAGCCTCCGCCTCGCCGCCCTCAGGCGGAAGTAGGGCCCCAGCCATCGCATGAGGAGAATGCGGGCCGCCGAACGGACGCGCTTCCGGAGCTGTGGCGTCATGGCCACGCGGATAATAGGTGACAGTATACTTTATTTCGACACAATAGAGTATACTGTCACTGATTATTCAAGAATATTCCGACTATTCATCGTCGAGGAGCCGGGCGGCATCCGGGGTGGGGAGTGCCTCCACGTCCTTGAGCTTGCGTTCGATGGTGCGGGACTTGCTCGCGGCGCCGGCGATGGTGTTTCCCACGGTCTGGATCTGCGCTTGGGTCCGCTCCAAAAGTTCTCCGAATTTCCCGAACTCCGTCCGGATCGCTCCCAGAAGCCGCCACACCTCACTCGACCTCTTCTGGATCGCCAGGGTTCGGAACCCCATCTGCAAACTATTCAGAAACGCGGCGAGCGTGGTCGGTCCCGTCACGACGACCCGGTAGTCCTTTTGAAGCGTTTCAAACAATCCCGGGCGCCGGATCACCTCCGCATATAATCCCTCGAACGGGAGAAACATGATTCCGAACTCCGTGGTGTTCGGCGGATCGAGGTATTTCTCCTTGATGTCCTTCGCCTGCGACTTCACGCGCCCCTCCATCTGCTTCCCCGCAGCCTCGGCCGCCGCCGGATCGCCGAGTTCTTGCGCATTCAGCAACCGATGGTAGTCCTCCACCGGAAACTTTGCGTCGATCGGCATCCAGACCACACCGTGGCCGTCGTCCCTCCCCGGCATCCGGACCGCGAATTCAACCGGCTCCCGCGAGCCAACCCGCGTCACCACGTTCTTGTCGTACTGTTCGTTCGTCAGAATTTCACTGAGGATGTTTTCGAGCTGGATCTCACCCATGATCCCGCGCGCCTTCACATTGCTCAGGACTCGCTTGAGATCCCCGACGCCCGAGGCGAGACTTTGCATGTCGCCGAGCCCCTTGTACACCTGCTCCAGTCTCTCGTTCACCAGGCTGAATGATTGGGTGAGACGCTTCTCAAGCGTTCCCTGGAGTTTTTCGTCCACGGTCTCCCTCATCTTCTCCAGTTTCTCGCTGTTGTCCTGCTGGAGCGATCTCAATCTCGACTCGACCGACTCCCGCATTTTCTCCAGGCCCTGCCGCCCGGCTTCGCTCCACGTGGAGAGTTGCGTTGAAAACAGCCCGAGCTGTTTCGCCTGGAGGTCCGCCATGGCCGTGACCTGGGCGTGGAGGGAATCCGCAAAGGATCGGATACCGGCCGTCAGTTCCTCCCGCCCCTGACGGGCCAGGAGTGATGATTCCTGACGTGCCTGGGCCAATTCTTCTCGGAGAGCCCGTGCCGTGGACTCCGATTGTTTTTCCATCGACGAAATCCGCACGAGGATGACGATGAGAACGGCGAGTAGGACGGCGCCCGAAATGGCCAGGACCGCGAGAAAAGATGGTGACATGATTACCGGCCCGATCTAACCATACTCGTCGCGCCCTTGCCAGATCCCTACCAGGCTCGGGTAGGCATTGGAAAAAGCCCGGCTTCCGGTTAAAAGGGGGGCATGCCCTACTCGGTTTTTCTCGGGGCCTTCCATCCGAATCTCGAAAACGCGTTCGTCCAGCGTCTTCGCCAGGTGCGACGGGAATGCGGTCCCATCGCCCCCCTGGTCATCGTCACCCCTTCGCGGCATCTCCTCGAGCGACTCCAGTGGGTGCTTGCTCGGGAAGGTCATTGGCTTGCCCTCCACTTCTGCACACTCCATGGGCTGGCCCTGCGGATTCTCGAAGACGCGACGGGAGTTCCAGCGCCCCCTCCTTCCGCTCTCATGCTTCGGGAGATCATCCGTGCACATCTTCGCACCGTCGGGGGCCCCTTGGCCGGCCTGGCTGAACTCCAAGCGGGACCCGATTCCGTGGCTTCGACCCTGCGCGATCTTCAAGAGGGTCGGGTCGACCCCCGCCTGGCCCACCTCTGGCTGGAAGAACAATCGAACGCCTCAGCCGGGCGCAAGATGGAGATCACCGAGATGGGGGAACTCACCCACGCAAGTGAACTGATGGCATTCTTCACCGACCTTTCCGACTCCCTCCTTCGGAAGAACCTCGTCACGGAGGCGAACCTCGCGGAAATGTCCATCGAGCATGTTCCCCGGTCCGGTTTTCTCGCCCGCGCCGCATGGATCTTTTACTACGGGTTCTACGACCTGACGCAGATTCAGACCGATCTCTTTCACACCATCGCGTCGAATCACGCGGTTGACGCATTCATTCCCATCGCCGTCGCCCCCAAGCGCAGGGCGCGTCCCTCCTACGAATACGCCAATCGATATTTCGAGTCCTTCCTCCGTGGACTGGCAAGAGAGATCACAATTTGCTCGGATCCCGATCCCAGCCCCCTTTCGGGCCTCCACGCAAGATTGTTCGATCTCCCAACGGGAGAGGCGTCACCGGACGATGCCTTCCACGTGGTCAGCGTCTCAGGAGGCGAGGATGAAGTGCGCACCGCGGCCAAATGGATCCTCCGCGCCCACGAGGAACAGGGCACCCCCTTCTCGGAGATCGGGCTCGTCGCGCGAAATTGGGGCGGTTATTGGAGCCGGCTGCGGCGGATCCTGGGTGAGCACGGGATCCCCTTCACCACCCCCGAGCAAAAACCCGCCGCCGAACACCGGCTCATCCAAACCCTGCTCGCGCTCCCCAATTTCATGCTGGATGGATTCCGACGCGGCGCCGTGATCGAGCTCCTGTCCAGCCCGTACGTCCGGGTTCCCGATTCCATCCGCCGCGAGCCGGCCATATGGGATTACGCGTCTCGTCTCGCCGGCATCACCACTCCCGAATCGTGGGAGGCGCGACTCGGGCACCTCGCCACAAAGATTTCGGAAGATTCGGAAGACGAACTCGGCCCGGCGGTCCCCCGGAAAAGCATCGAGACCCTCCTTCACATGGTCAAAACTCTCCGCAAGGCGGTCGAGTCCTTGACCACCGGATCCGCTCCGTGGGCCGATCACGCGCGGCGCCTGAAAGAGATCGTGTCCACGTTGCTCATCACTCCCCCTGCCGGTGAATCGCCAACGGAGGAGGAGAACTCGATCATGGACCAGTTCACCACCGTGCTCGGAGAATTGGAGATGCTCGATGGCATCCTTCCCGCGGTGACCGCGGATGAGTTCTACCGGGGCTTGGATCATGCCTTGCGCAGCATCGAGCTTCCGGCCGGTCCGCCGCGATCGGACGGCGTGAAGATACTGACGGCGATGTCGGCGCGAGGCTACGCGTTCGATCTCTTGATCCTTCTCGGCATGAACTCCAAAGGGTTCCCGCGCGCGGTCGAAGAGGATCCCTTGCTGCGTGACCGCTCTCGGGGCTTGATCACACGGCGCGCAAGGAAGGAGATCGAAAAGCTCGGCCACTACATGAGGCTGGCCGAGAAAATCGCCGGGCACGAAGAGGACCGGCTCCTGCTCAGCCTGCTCGCCAATGCGGCACGCCGGCAGATGGTGGTCCTGTATCAGCGGTCGGACGACGATGGCGCGCCTGCTCTGGCTTCTCCCTTCGTACACGAGCTCCAGCAGGCAGCCGCCGGTGGGTTGGCCCCTCGCCAAGAGATTCGCCTCCCGCGCCCGGACCGTCAAAAAACGAACTTCGAGCGATCTCCAGTCGCGGACCTGTGGACGGGATCGTTCACCACACCTCGCGAGATCGCGGTCGCCGGCGCCGCCGTGAGCCGTCCGGTCGAAACCCTCGATACCTTCCTCGAATATCCCGTCGAAGCCCTGGTTCGCTCCCTCGGGGCGATGAAGATGATCGAGAGCTGGACGGTCCCCGGCGCCTACGACGGACGGGTCAGGCCGGCCGATCCACCGGCGATCATGAATTCCCCCGGGGGATTCTCGCCGTCCCTCCTGGAACGCTACGTCTCCTGCCCTTTCCGATTCTTTTCGGAGAGGGTACTGGATCTCGAGCCGTGGCCGGACGTGGAAGAAGACGATTGGCCCACCCCGATGCTCCTGGGAAACTTCGTGCATTCCGTCCTGGCCCGGTTCGGCCGCTGGGTGGACCAATCGGGGCTTCTGCGCGGAAAGGTAACGGACTGGAGACCGGCGTTTTCGAAAACCTTTGACGAGGCCATCGAGGAGTTCGCGAGCGAACCTGGGAGAGGGTATCCCACGGTGTGGGAAGCGAGAACAGGTGCGATCCGAAACCTCCTGCTGGATCGGATCATCCCGGCGGATCTGGAACGGCTGAGTACACTGGGGGCCGACCGACTCCTCGTCGAGAGGAAAGCCTCAACCCTGCTTGACCTCGAGACCGAAGGCGTCGAACGGCATGTCCGGCTCACCGGCCGGGTGGACCGCATGGCCCTTCTTGGGCCGCACCAGGCACCCCACGCCGTGGAAGTCATCGATTGGAAATTCAAGACCTCAAAAACGGACGGATTTCTCAAGAGCTGCTGGCAGAATGCCGCGCGTGGGCGGAACCTGCAACCTCCCTTGTATGCCCTCCTCGCCGGTGAAATCCTGCGCCAGGAGGGAATCCAACCGCCCGCCGACGTGAGGACCACGTTGGTTCCCATCGGCCCCCGGCTGGAGGGGGACCCTTTTCGGCTGGAGGCTTTCACGAATGAGGACTGGTCCGGAGAACGTGGGGAGCGGTTGACGTCCCTATTGGCCGGAATCGTCCATCGCATTCACGCGGGTGACTTTCAGCTCAGGCCGGCCGGTTCCCATTCGCCTTGTGACCGGTGCGAGTATCGTATCATGTGCCGGCGCGACCATCCCCCGTCCCGCCGCCGCGCAGAGCACGGGGCCACGTTCGGATGGCTGGAAACCGTCGCCCGGACGGACAAACCGGAGAGCGAGAAGAAACCTGCTCGCACCACCCTGTCGAAAACCCGGAAAGCAAAGTCTCCATCATGAACGAGCAGCTTCCCGACTCCGAGGCACGTCAGCAGGCGTGGGAAGGAACAGAGCAGAATCTCATGATCGAGGCGGCCGCGGGAACGGGGAAGACGGAGGTTCTGGCTTTCCATTATCTTTCCCGCCTCTTCAGCCGAAATCGTTCGTTCTCACCCGGGCGGCCGTTGACTCCAGAGGAAATCGTGGCCATCACGTTCACGGATAAGGCGGCAGCCGAAATGCGACTCCGGATCTCGGAACACCTCGCTCGGATCGCTTCGGGCTTGCCGTGGGACCCCCATCCGCCGGCGACAGAGGCCGAACGTGCCGGGAGGCTGAGAGCGCTCCTCGATCACGTAGAATGCGGCCCCGATCGCGCCGCGGAAATGTCCCGAGATTCTCTGCGCCGCCTTGAGCGATCGCGCATCGGCACTATGCACAGCTTCTGCGCCCACCTGCTTCGGATGCACCCCGTCGAATCCGGGGTCGATCCGGGCTTTGGAGTCGACAGCGGCGCGGAATTCGATCGCGTCTTCGATGTTGAATGGGAAAAATGGGCCCGGAAAATCCTTTCGAAGCCCGGCGATCCCGCGCTGCGGACGATCCTCACGGAGTTCTCCCTGCCGGACTTGAAGGCATTCGCGAAATCCCTTTCCGCGCACCTTCGGCCCGATGATCTGGCTGAATCCCTCGGTGGGCAGGGCCGGGATCCTGCGGCCTCCGATTCGCCGATCCTCCAAGCCGTCCGGCTTCTTGATCCGTTTGCGAAGCAGACCCGCGAACTTTTCATACGGAAAGGCTTCCTCCCCTTCGACGCCCTCCTCTCCAGAAGCGTCCGGTTGCTGCGCTCCCACCCCACGATCCGGAAGCAAATCCGCCAGGATTTCCGGGCGATCCTGGTCGACGAGTTTCAGGACACCGATCCGATCCAGGCCGAGATCGTGCTCTGGCTGTCGGGTGAACGGGATCATCCCCCGAACCCCGCTTGTCCCATGGGTCGATGGTCGCTTGAACGGGGGCGACTGTTTGTCGTGGGGGATCCCAAGCAATCGGTCTACTCCTTCCGGAATGCGGATGTGGCCATTTACGAAACGGTGAAAGAAATCCTCAGAGCGAATTCAGCCCACCTGCTGTATCTCCAAACCAATTTCAGGAGCGCGCCGGCCATACTCCACGCATCAAACGCAATCTTCAGCCATGTCTTCCAAGGACCGGACAATCCCCGGCACGTGCCCCTGATGCTCCAGCCGGGGCATGAAGGGCTCCCAGGAGCGGTGGAGTTGCACTGGTGCGAAACGGGCGACGCGGATGCGGAGAAGGCGGGGGACCTCGAAGGCGCCGCACTGGCTCAGTGGCTGCGCGAGTCGATCGAGCCGGAGATCACCCAACCGGATGGGACCGTCGAATGGGGACGCGCAGCCATCCTGGCAAGAAAGATGACCACCATCTCACCCATTCTGGATCGGCTCCGACAGTCAGGCATTCCCCACAGTGTCCATGGAACCAAACATTTCTATGCCCGCCCGGAAGTGACAGACTTCCTGAACCTTCTTCAAGCCATCGACAATCCGGCTGACCGGACGTCTCTCGCGGGCGTCCTCCGTTCCCCCCTCGGAGGGTGTACCGACCAAGACCTGCTCGATCTGAAGTTACTGGGTGGCTTGGACTATGCAACCGCCGGCAAGAAACTCCCCGCGGGAGTCCGGTGGCTTTACGACGTCCTGGCGGACCTGCACCGGTCCTCGGAACGGCGCACGCTTGAGGAAGTCGTGGATCTGGCGCTCAACCGCCTTCCGGTTCTCGAAATCGCCTCGGCCGGCTACGATGGGGAGCAGGCCGTGGCCAATCTCCTGAAAATCCGGAGATTGGCGAGCGAGGAAGGGGCGATGGGACGATCGCTCCGGGCCTTCGTCTTCGGCATGCGGCGGAGAAGGAGGGATCTGGAAGAGGAAGCCGAGAGCCCCATTTCCGAGGAATCGATGGATGCCCTCCACGTCCTCACGATTCACCAGGCGAAGGGGTTGGAATACGACGTGGTCATCGTCCCGATGATGAATCAGGGAATCCAGCTTCGGTCCGACAAGACCGCCCGAGTGACTTGGAATCCGTTCCGGAATTTCACGGCGGCCGTCCTCGGTGAATGGAACACGGGAGACGTGGAAGCTTTGGAAACCCTGGGCGAGCAACTGGCCGGGCAGGAAGCCAGGCGGCTTCTTTATGTCGCGACAACTCGTGCCCGGAAACGACTCGCTTTCTGGGGAACGAGCAGGCAAGGCGTCCGGAGCAAGCTGCCCCTAATGGGAATTCTCCAAGAGGTTCCCGGTTTCAGGGAAGCCTTGGCCACAGCGGGCGATGGACCCACCCTGTTCAGGCCAGATGAAGAGGCCATGATACAAATCCGACGAATCGGCGCGCCGGACGCGTCCGAGTCTGGCCGACGGAATATCGCCGCCGCGCCCCGTTCTCTTTCCATCCCTCCGGATTATGCGGAACGTTGGAAAGCGCGCATGGAGGATCATCGCACCCGGCAGAATCGCCCCCTCTTCCTCAGCCCCTCGTCCGCCGGAACTTCGGACGCGCACCGGGGACCCGCCCTCCATCCCGCGCCATCTCCAAACTCGACGCATGGCTCCCACCCGCTTTCAGCTCGTCGTCCGTGGACGTGGGACTTGCGCGAAGCCAAGCAAGGCCCACGAGCGGAGGGGAGGACCGCGCTTCTGATTGGTTCGCTGTGCCACGCCACTTTGATGCGGATGGATTTCACCCAACCGACGGATTTGGCCCGATGGGTTGAGCAAGCCGGAGCACAAACTACCATCGAAGCCGGACCTGTGCCCGCGGATGCCCTGAATGCCGCAAGGGGAATTCTCGATCGCTTTTTGGAATCGGTGGTTTTCGCCGACCTGGCGCGAGCGGAAATCCTGGCGCGTGAACTCCCCTTCATCCGCCGGATGGACGACGGTCGCGTCTTGCGTGGCGCCATCGACGTGGTCTATCGGCTTGATGGGAAAATCATCGTTGCCGACTACAAGACCGATGCGATTTCCGGAAAAGCGGCGATCCAAGAACGAGTCCTGGCCTACGCGGATCAACTCCGCCCTTACCGTGATGCGGTCGCCGATGGACTGGGTGAAAAGCCGCTCGCTCAGATCATTTTCCTCCGGCCGGGGATCGCCGTTCCGGTTCCTCTCGACTAAAGAGGGGCGTGCAATTGCCGAATCTACAGAGAGGGATGTCTTCGGCTTCAGAATCGCTCTGCCCTGGGTGTGGGATCGAACCGCCCATTGAAGAGAATCTCTGCCCCTCCTGCCGAAACGACCAACGAATTCTGGGCGCTCTCGCCGCCTGGGTGGAGTCAACCGCCTTGCAAAGCACGTTTGCCGTTCGGGGCGTCAATCTCACCCAAGCTCTGGCCTACCCCCTAATGAAATCAATGATAGAGGAATTGGTCAGGCAGCAAGCCACGGAAAAGCCATGACGGCCCTGGGCGACGCCCGACCCAAGATTTTCGCGGCCTTGTCCATCAAGCATGCCCCACTGATCCGACGTTTGAGTGCAACGGCCGACATCCACTTGCCTACCATTCTGAGCTCAGCCATGGGCATCGGCGGAAGCGATTCCATTCGTCCCCTTTCCGATTTCAGAATTACACAACCTCCTGCATCCACCGATTTCGATGTGGCCGCCCGAATCCTCTCGAACGAGCTATCTTTCGGACTCTCCGAACGGTTCGGGAGAATGGTTTCCGTTCCGCTCGACGGGGCCGCCCTTTCCGCGGAATGGTGGCCGATCTACGAGGGAGCGGAAATCTTCGTCCGATGGGCGGAGGCGGTCGGGCCTCACCGGTTGCTGCTCGTGGAAAACGATGTCACCCCCGTCACCTTCGCCTGCATCATCATGGCGCGAAGCATGGGCATCCCCTCCGTAACCCTCCAACACGGCGTGACCATCACGCGCAATCTCCATCAAGCGCTCCATGCCGACCACGCCTGCGTCTACGGACCGGCCGGCGCGGAGTGGTATGAACGCGGCGGCGTTTCCGCCGATCGCCTCCACGTAACCGGCAATCCGGCTTTCGATGATCACTTCGTCCTCGCCGGCCACGCCAACCGTGCCACGGTTCGACAAAGCCTCGGCCTCGATCCGACGCGGCCGCTCGTCACCATAGTCACCACGTGGGGCAATCCCTTCTCGTGGCGCAATCACACTCTCGATCTCATAGAAGTCTACACGCGCCTGCTGGACGATCTCGCCTCCCTCTCCTCCACGATCCCGTTCACCCTGTTCGTCAAGCGCCACCCGACGAGCGGCATGGCGTCCGCCTGGTGGGAGGATCAGTGCAGGGGGCGACGGATCGCCACCGCCGAGAGTCCGACTCTGCAAGGAACATCCCCTGCGGAGTATGGCCCGCTCCTCCTGGCCAGCGATCTTGTCGTCGGGTTCCAGTCCACGGTCCTTCTCGAAAGCGCCTTCTACGGCACGCCCACGGTCTCGCTTAATATCTTTCGATCCTTGGAGCCTTGGGAGAGATTGGCCGTCTGGGAAACTCGGAATCTGGAAGGATCGCGTGAAACACTTTTTGAAGCTCTGCGGCTCTCGTTCGGGAGCCGAACCGCGCTCGCTCCCCGCATCCGCGCCATCCTCGATCGAAGACATCCCTTCGTCGACGGGCGCAGTGGGGAGCGAGTCTGCCCGCTGCTCCAGGACATCGCCCGGAGACCAGCCCTGACCCCGCGCTTGACGCCCCATGAAAGCACCACTCACCTTGCCGGCTGAGAGATCGGGACGCTCGTCACCGCGCATGGCTTCGCGCGGCTATGTGCCTCCCGCGATTCTCCTGCGGATCGCCACCGGGCGGGACCTGCGCCCCTTGTGGCGCATCCGGAACGAACAGACGGCGCGCTATGCCTCCTTCAACCAATCCTACATACCGCTCAAGCAGCACGCCGCGTGGATGGAACGCAAGCTCGCCGAGGGACGCACCGTCATGTTCACCGTCTCCCGGCCCCACCGGGGCATCATCGGATACGTGCGATTCGAGCCGATCCGCGGGGCCAGGGATTCCTGGAAGATCAGCCTCGCTCTGGCGCCGTCGGAACGAGGTCGGGGGCTCGGCGTCCTCGCCATTCAATACGGTTGCCGGCTCCTCCACGCGATGGCCCGGCCCAGGCGGATCGTGGCCTACATCCCCAAAGAAAACTGGGTTTCTTTTCGGGCCTTCCAAAAGGCCCGGTTCCGGCTCCGGGGATCTTCCATCCAAAACGGACGGCGACACTGGCGACTCATTCACACGTTTGGCGGCTCGGCCCGCTCCATTGAGATGCTGAATTGAAGCCCCCCCCCCGGACTTACTCCGCGGCGGTCGTCGGCGGAACGTGGATCGGCGTGCTCGCGGAGGTCGACCGGCGCCGCATCCCACCCTCCACCCACGCCGGCGCCTACGCCACCCATCCGCGCATCCGCTTCGCCGGAGTGGTGGAGAACGAACCGGCTCGGGTGCGGGAAATCCGGGCCCTCTATCCCACCCTGCCCGTCTTTCGCACGCCCGAGGCGTTGTTCAAGGAGGGAGTCCCCGACCTCGTTTCCGTGGCCACGCCCCCCGCAGCACGTGCACGGGTGATTCGAGGCTTGGTACAAGCGGGTGTGAAGACGATCCTGAGCGAAGTTCCATTCGCCGAAAGCATGCCGGAAGCGAGGAAAGTCGTCACCGCATCCGAACGTTCGGGGGCGTTGCTCCTGGCCAACCACTTGCGCCGATGCAATCCTCTTGTCCGCAAGGTCCGGCAACGAATTCGCGCAGGGGAAATCGGCGAGATTGTGCAGATCGGTTTTCTCTACACAGGCGGTCTCCGGTCGTGGGGATCGCACGGACTCGATCTCATCGTCCACCTCATAGGAACACCGAAACGGGTCCACGCCGGGAAAAGCCATACGGACTCCGGGCATACGGGCGATCCCAATGTGGATGGGTGGCTGGAGTTCCGCAACGGCGTGAAGGCGGCACTGCTGACAACCCATTTCCGCGACCATCGATCATTTGAGCTGGATTTGATCGGTCGCCGTGGTCGGATCCGCTTGACCGATCTCGGCTTTCGGGCAGAGTTCTTCGGCCTCGGACAGAGCAAACGATTCTCCCAGCCGGAACTGGAGCTGAAATCGAGGGAGATTTCCACCGACAGCACGTTCCTGCCTGTTGTGGATCACATCGTCAAGTGTCTCAATGGCGTTGAAAAGCCTCTCTTGGGAGCAAGCGAGGCGCTCCGCGTTGCCGAAGTCATCGAGGCGATGGAACGGAGCATGAAACGCGGGGGAGCGGCAGTGCAGGTATGAATGTGATCGCTCTCGTCCAAGCGCGCATGGGTTCGGGGCGATTGCCGGGCAAAGTCCTCACGCCCATCCTCGGGGTCCCGCTGCTCGGGCGGCTCCTCGATCGTTTGCGCCGGGCTCGTCTGGTCGACCAATTGGCGGTGGCGACCGGAGAAGCCCCCGAAAACGAAGCCATTAGGCGGTTTGGGGAGACGTATGGAGTTCCTGTACACGTGGGCAGCGAAGCGGATGTTCTACGTCGCTTCACATCGGCCTTGGACCGGTGGCCGGCCGACGGCGTGGTCCGGGTGACGGCCGATTGCCCCTT
>JACPAV010000050.1 GCA_016180645.1 Nitrospirota bacterium
CTCCGGCCTCACCGACGGCCTCCACACCGTCTGCGTCCGCTCCGTGGACGACGCCCAAAACCCCGATGCCTCCCCCGCCTGCTACGAATGGGAAATCGATACCACTCCGCCGGCCGCTCCGGATGCCCAGATGCTGACCCTCACGATGAACCCCCCAATGACCGATGACACGCTGGAGGGCGGACCGAATGCGGTGGAACCGAACGTCTCCGTGGAAATCTATGCGGACGCCCTTCTCACCACGCAGGTGGGTCAGGAACTCTCGCTTCCCGATGGAAGCTTCCCCGCTGCGCCCGTTGGCGACAACGCAAGCGCCGACCTCTACGTCGTCGCCGTGGATGTCGCGGGCAACTATTCCGCCCCCACAGCCATCTCCAACGACATCGACGGGCCGGATACGCAGATCACCGTCTCCCCTCCCGATCCCGACAGCAATCCGAGCCCCACATTCCAGTTCAGTGAGAGCGGCGGACCCGACCCCTCCACACCTCTGACGTTCGAGTGCTCGGAGGATCTTGCGGCCTGGACCACGTGCACTTCCCCCGCCGTCGCAGGACCTTTCGCCGATGGACCGCACAAGTTCGATGTCCGCGCCTTCGATGCGGCGGGCAACGTGACCCTGGCTCCTGCCACGTATTCTTGGACGATCGATTCCGGCCCGCCCGAAACAACGATCGACTCAACTTCCCCCGCGGCCGACCCGACGAATGTGAATTCTCTACTCGTCTACTTCTCCAGCAACGATCCGGGCGCGACGTTTGATTGCGACCTCGACGGTGGAGGCTATGCGCCCTGCACCTCGCCCGAGAGCGAAACGGGTCTCCTCGACGGTAACCATACGGTGTACGTGCGCGCCACCGACACGGCATTGAACACCGACCCCACGCCGGCCACCTACACGTGGACGGTCGACACGATTGCGCCCCCGGTCCCGAACGCCGGCAATATCACGGTCACCATGAACGCCCCGGGGACGAACGACGAGATCTCCGGTTCGGCGGGAGCGGTGGAGGCCAACGCAGAGGTCAAGGTCTACGCCGACGGCCTCCTCACAGCACTCATTACTCAGGACTTTGCACTCGGCGATGGGTCGTTCGGACCCAAGGCGATCGGCGACAACATGGCGGATGGCTCGGACCTCGTCTACGTCGTCGCCGTGGACGCCGCCGGCAACATGAGTTCGGCCACGAGCACGACCAACGACATCACTCCCCCCATCGCACCCACCCTCTCCACCCCGGCGGATGGTGCGTATGTAAACGACACAACCCCAACTCTGGTTTGGTCTTCTCCCGGCGACGCGAACACCCGTGAGGTGCAGATCGCTTCAGACGGCATTTTCACGAGCATCGAGGACAGCGCGACCGGGCTCGGATCGGACCTGTTCGGCACCACCACGCTGGCCGCCGGCACCCACTATTGGCAGGTCCGCGTTCTCGATGCCGCCGGCAACGTCGGCTCCTACGCGGGAGCCTTCAGTTTCAACGTGGATGCCACCCCGCCCTCGGCAGGCACGGTCGCCCCCTCGAATACGGCCACCGCCACACACGTCGGCGGAACGTTCGATATTTCTACGACCTTCAGCGACTCAAACGGCATCACGGGCTGCGAGGACTGCGTTTCCACCGATGGCACGTGCGATACGGAATGGACTGCCGCCACCTGGACTTCCGGCCCGGACACCTGCGACAGCACCGGGCAAACCTGCTCGAATGGTCAATCTCTCACTATCAACATGCGAGCCACAGATTCCGCAGGCAACGTCGGCACGGCCACACCCGTCTCCCGCACCTGCGACACGGCGGGCCCAACAACTTCCGATGACGCACCCGTCGGGTGGCAAGGCGCCGATGTCACCGTCACACTCACCCCATCGGACGCCGGCTCGGGTGTGGCAAGCACTGTCTCCTGCGCGGACGGATCGGACACGTGCTCCCCCGCCACGAGCGGGACCAGCGTCCCTATGGTGTGCAACCCCAACTCCGTGTGCACCCAGTACGTCCGCTACCAATCCACCGACAATCTGGGCAACGTCCAGACCGTCGTCTCGAAAACTATCCAGATCGACCTGGAGAAACCCACCACCACCGACGACGCCCCCGCCGGCTGGCAAACCGCCGACACGAACGTCACCCTCACCCCCGCCGACGGCCTAGGTTCCGGCGTCGCATCCACCAACTACTGCATCGCCGACCCCGCGCCACCTACCATCTCCACCTTCGCAGGCACGGGGACGGGAGGTTTTTCCGGTGACACGGGCGCGGCCACAAGCGCCCAGGTCAGTTTCGTGCTCGGAGATGAGAAAGCGGACCTCGCCGTGGATTCCGCCGGAAACGTCTATGTCGCCGACTCGTCAAACTACCGGGTCCGGAAAATTGCGGCAGGAACCGGCATCATCACCACCGTAGCCGGGAACGGGTCCTCCACCCATTCGGGTGACGGCGGAGCCGCCACGAGCGCGGGCATGGGCGGTTATGTCGAAGGCGTGGCGGTCGATTCGACAGGCAACATCTATCTCTCCAACTGGGGCAGCCACACCGTCCGCAAAGTCGATACCGGCGGAACGATCACGACTTACGCCGGAACGCCGAACACCAGCGGCAATACCGGCGATGGCGGACCGGCTACAAGCGCAACTCTGTACTATCCCAAAGGATTGGCAGTGGACACGGCGGGGAATCTCTTTATCTCGGACTACGGGAACGGCGCGATCCGAAAGGTCGACACGGGCGGAACCATCACAACGGTGGCCAGCGGCATCGGCACCTATGACGTGGCGGTCGATTCCGCGGGAAACCTCTACATCGCCGGAGGCGCCTATGTCTCGAAACGCGACACGGGCGGAACGGTAACGACCTTCGCGGGGAACGGGACCAATGCTTCGACGGGTGACGGCGGACCCGCCACGAGCGCCGGGCTCTACTACGCAAGAGCGGTCACTGTGGATTCCAGTGGAAACGTCTACATCGCCGAATGGTACGGATACAAGATCAGGAAGGTGGACACGTCCGGAACGATTACCACCTACGCGGGTACAGGGAGCCAGGGCTTCTCGGGTGACGGCGGCTCGGCGACGAGCGCAACATTCAGCTATCCCAACGGACTCGACATGGATTCCCAGGGGAACATATACGTGACCGATGCGGGCAACTCCCGCGTGCGCATGCTCAATGGCTCATGCGCGCCCTCCACCTCCGGAACATCCGTCAGCGTCACGTGCCCCGCCTCGAACGTCTGCAAGAAAGCCGTCTGCTACCAAAGCACGGATGCCGTCTCCAACGCCGAATCCACCGTCTGCTCCGGCACGATCCAAATCGACAAGGAACTGCCCACCAGCACGATCTCTGCACCTTCCAATGGCGCCAATCTCGCGGCCCTCATCACAGTCAGCGGCACGGCGGCCGACAACTACCCCACCGGCAGCGGCGTGGACTCGGTCGTGGTCGCCCTCCAGCGCACTTCAGACTCGTACTACTGGGACGGCGCCGCGTGGGCGGTCTCGCAGTCTTGGCTGGCCACCAGCGGCCCCCCCACCGGGTGGAGCCTGGATACCTCCGCGATAACCTGGTCCGACGGCGGCCACACCATCATCGCGAGGGCAACGGACGTCGCCACAAACGCCCAAAGCCCCGACACCAGCATCTCCTTCACGTTCGACGCCGTCGCCCCCTCCGCACCGAACGCCGGAAATCTCATCGTCACCATGAGCGCTCCCGGGGCGCAAGATCAAATTTCCGGAACCACAGGCGCCGTCGAAGCCAACGCCACCGTCAAGGTCTACTCCGACGGTCTCCTCACCGCGCTGCTTGGCCAGACCACAGCGGCGGGCGACGGCAGCTTCACCGCTTTCAACATCGGCGATAACCAAGGCGATGGCTCCGATCTCATCTACGTCGTCGCAGTGGACGCGGCAACCAACGTCAGCAGCGCCACCAGCATGCCCAACGACAAGACGCCTCCAACCGCCTCCATCTCCGGCGAGCCGACGGGCACCAACAACACCACTGTCCTCGCGGTCACGGTCTCTGGCGCCGACGTAACCTTCTACAAGTCCAAGGTCGGCGCCGCGGGTTCCACCGATTGCACCAGTTCATCGGGCTACAGCGCCGAAGTGACTGTCGCCACCAACATTACGGACAACATCTCGGGCGTCGCCGATGGCAGCGTGACCCTCTGCGTCGTGGGCCGCGACGGCGCGGGCAACTACCAGAGCTACGCCTCCGCCACCAGCGCCGGATGGACCAAGGACGCCACAGTTCCTAGCGTCGGCACGACCAATGACGGCACCGGGGCGGATGTGACATGGTGGACCAGCACGACCAATATGGACGCCAACTGGACCGCGGCCACGGATACCGGCGGCAGCGGTGTGGCCTCCTACGATTACAACATCAGTTCGTCCACGGCTTGCACGGGGGATGTTCTTGCAACGGCCAACGTCGGCAACGTGCTGTCCAAGAATTCAACGGGCCTCTCTCTCACCAACGGCAACACCTACAACAACTGCCAACGCCCGATCGACAACGCGGGCAACGTCGGCAGTTGGGCCTACTCGGACGGCGTGACGGTGGACAATACTCTCCCAACGGCTTCGATCACCACCCCTACGAACAGTGGCGCCTACAACTCGCTCACAACCATTTCCGGCACAGCCTCAGATACGGGGAGCGGCGTGCAGGACATGACGATCTGGATCCGACGCCTTTCCGACAGCTACTATTGGAGCGGCAGCGCATGGCAGGTTGCCATCGCCTATCTTGGCGCGACGGGAACGACCTCGTGGAGCTACAACTCTTCCTCCGTAACATGGACGAGCGGCGTCCAATATCAGGTGGAAGGTAACGCACAGGACGTTGCAGGCAACACTCAGAGCCCCACCAGCTCCAACACGTTCACCTTCGACAACTCCGCCCCCACCTTCGGCGGCGTAAGCACCGCCACGGCAACATCCGACACGACGATCGACCTAACGTGGACCGCCGCCACGGACGACGTCTCCGCCGGCGGAAACATCAGCTACGACATCTGCGAATCCACCACGGCGGGGTCCTGCGTCAGCTCGTTCACGGTGAACGCAACCGTCGTCGGCGTGACAACCACCAGCCGCACCGCGCTGAGCGGGGCTACGCGGTACTACTTCGTAGTACGAGCGCGTGACGAAGCCACCAACACCGACACCAACACCGTCGAACAATCCGCCACAACGTGGGGAACCACCGGTCTTGCCCAAGCCGTCGCGGGTGGAGAGGACCACGGATGCGCATTGATGCTGGATGGCACCGTCAGGTGCTGGGGGAGCAACTCGAATGGTCAAGTGGGTGACGGGACCGCGGGGGCGAACCGGTTGACCCCCGTTGCGGTTTCCACGCTGACGGGCGCCGTGGCCGTGGCCGCCGGGCGCTATCACAGTTGCGCCGTCCTATCTGACGGCACCGTCAAGTGCTGGGGGATCAACACTCAGGGTCAGCTAGGGGATGGGACGGTTTCACAGAGGAATACCCCCGTGGCCGTCTCTACCCTCACCAACACCGTGGCCATCGCCTCCGGATACCTCCATATGTGCGCACTGATTTCGGATGGGTCCGTGAATTGCTGGGGAGCAAACAACAACGCCAACCTTGGGGATGGAACGTCGGTGGACAGAACCACCCCGGTGGCGGTCTCCTCGCTGACCGGAATCGTGGGCCTCGGCATGGGAGCCTACCACTCCTGCGCACTCGTGTCCGACGGGACAGTGAGATGCTGGGGAAGCAATTCGTCGGGCGAGATTGGAGACGGCGTGACGAGCGGCCTCAGGATGACCCCCGTGGCGGTTTCCACGCTTTCGACCGCGATTGCCTTGGAAGGCGGCTACGGTCACTCCTGTGCCCTTATCAATGACGGATCCGTCAAGTGTTGGGGACTCAACAGCCTTGGCCAACTTGGAGACGGGACCGGGTCGAACAAAACGACACCGGTGGCTGTTTCAACGCTCACGGGGGCCGTCGCCATAGGGGGCGGTGAGGAAAGGGCTTGCGCGCTCCTCTCGGATGGCACGGTCAGATGTTGGGGCCGCAATGTCAGCGGCGAACTCGGGGATGGCACCACGGTGAACAAGAACACCCCTGTGGCTGTTTCCACGCTTACAAATGCCGTGGCCATGGCCGCCGGGACCTTCTTCAACTGTGCGCTCAGAGCGGATGGAGAGGTGGCATGCTGGGGCAAGAACCAGCTTGGCGACCTTGGGGATGGGACGTCCGTGGATAGGTGGACACCCGTAGCCGTGTCGTTCACGGCCGGCACCATGGGAGTCAGGCTCCCGCGCCTGACCTACGGCACCGCCTCCGGCGCCCCCGCCCGCCCCTTCCGCGAAGGCCTCTCCACCCACCTCGGCAATCACACCTGCTCTCTCATCTCCGATGGAACGGTCAAATGCTGGGGATCCAACGCCTTCGGCCAACTGGGCGACGGAACGACCGCGGACAAGTCGACGCCTGTCCCGGTGACGTCGCTTTCCAGCGTCATCGGGATGACGGGGGGCTCCTCTCACACCTGTTCCCTTCTTTCCGACGGCACGGTGAAATGCTGGGGACGGAATAACCTCGGTCAGCTTGGGGACGGGACGACCGCGAACAAGACGACCCCCGTCAGTCTGTCCGCGCTGAGCGCGGCTGTCGCCGTAGCGGGGGGCGGCGATCACACCTGTGCACTTCTTTCCGACGGCACGGTGAAATGCTGGGGGCGCAATGTCTACGGTCAGCTTGGGGACGGGACGACCGCGAACAAGACGACCCCCGTCAGTGTGTCCGCGCTGAGCGCGGCTGTCGCCGTAGCGGGGGGCGGCGATCACACCTGTGCACTTGCATCGGGTGGAACGGTCAACTGCTGGGGTTCTAATGGCTCTGGTCAACTGGGAGACGGAACGGGTGCGGGAAAGACCACCCCCGTCGCCGTCTCCAGCCTCTCGAGCGTCGTGGCGGTGACCGGGGGCTTTGATCACACCTGCTCTCTCATCTCCGACGGCACGGTGAAATGCTGGGGGTACAATGGCGTCGGTCAGGTTGGGGACGGCACGACCGCGGATAGGTGGACGCCTGTCCCGGTGACGTCGCTTTCGAGCGTCATCGGGATGGCGGGGGGATACTCTCACACCTGTTCCCTTCTTCCCGATGGCACGGTCAAATGCTGGGGGTACAATAGCACCGGTCAGCTTGGGGACGGCACGACCGCCGATCGCCTCACACCCGTCGCCACTTCCTCACTGAGCGGTGTCTTGGCCGTGTCAGGGGGTGAGCAGCACACGTGCGGCCTTTTGTCGAACGGCACGGTCAAATGCTGGGGATGGAATATTGTTGGTCAACTGGGGGATGGGACCACCGCCAACAAATCCACCCCCGTCCCGGTAACCAATCTTCCGTAAACCTGCGATCAGACGAGACTTCGTAGGGGACGAGTCTTCGTAGGGGAGCAGCTTTAGCTGCTCCCTCCTCTCGGGAGGACCTAAAGGTCCTCCCCTACAATTCATCCGCCTCGCTGGATAATCGGTGACAGTATACTCTATTTCTATCTTCTCCTGGTAGCCGCGCCCTTTACGGGTGCGTCTGTAGATCCCACGCCTACCCTCACACCACTCTCCCCGCGTCACCCCCATTCCCTTGAGCACCTTGCCCTTGTTCCCCTCTACCGGTAGAATACGGGCATGGCAAAAAAGGGGAACGGGCAAGCAGAAATGACCGAGCTGATGCGCCAGCTCCTTGGCGAGTTCGTTCTGGTCCGAACCGAGATCACTTCGCTTCGGAAAACCGTGGAGGAGCAGGGGCAGATCCTTCGTGAACACGGCCAGATCCTACGCGAACACGGCCAGATCCTACGCGAACACGGCAAGGCACTCGGCGAAATCCGACAGGATATTCGGGACATGAAGGGCGATATGCACGTCATGCAAGGCGACATCCGAACCATGCAGGGCGACATCCGCCAGCTCAATCAGAACATGGCTCAGGTCGCAAAATTTGTGGGCGAGGATCGAGCGCGTCAGGACAAAAGAATCGACGGGATCGAACTCCGCGTCGAAGCCCTCGAACACAAAGCCGCCTGATCCTTCCCAGAATCCGGGCCTTTCAAGGCCCGGAGCGTCACACCCCCACTCACAGCAACGGCCTTCAGGCCGAAAATCCTGAAAAGTTGACCCCGGTCATGCTTTTATGGCAGCTTGGATGACATCCTGACCGCCATGGTGTTCAAGAAGATCCTCGTGCCCGTGGACTTCTCCCGCGGCTCCGTGATGACCGTTTCCAAAGTGTCCGAGTTGGCCAAACAACTCTCCTCCAAGCTCATCCTCCTCTTCGTCGAAATCGATCCCATGGTCGGCATCCCCCAACAAGAACACCTCGCCGAGATCGGCCCCCCCCTCCGGATCGCGATGGACAAGTTCGAACACACCTACCAGGAACGGCTCAAGAAGACCTACGATCCCCAAGTGAAGGGCGTCGAGACGGAGTTCCTGGTGGTGAGAGGAAACCCGGCCATGGAGATCGCACAGCAGGCCGAGAAGCTGGGAGCAGACATCATTATCATGCCTCTCCGAAGCTCCACGCTCTTCAAGAAGCTCGTCCTGGGCAGCACCACGGACCACGTTCTCAAAACCGCACCCTGCCCGGTCCTGGTTCTCCCCCCGCCACCCGTTGTTCTCTCATAGGCTGAAAGCTGACGGCTGATGACTGAAAGCTCCCCAGAAACCAAAGGCATCCGCACAGTCACCGACGGTACCGGCGCCGCCGTCTGGGTCGAAACACAAATCTGCGATGGCGCCGCCGCCTACCCCATCACCCCCTCCTCCAACATGGGTGAGGGCTTCCAACGCGCGGTGGCCGACGGAAAAATCAATCTCTGGGGCGAGAAACTCTACTTCATGGAACCCGAATCGGAACACTCCTCCGCCTCCGTGTGCGAAGGCTTCGCCGCCGCCGGCGGCCGCGTGGTCAACTTCACCTCGGGCCAGGGACTCATCCTCATGAAAGAAGTCCTCTACACAATCGTCGGCAAGCGACTCCCCGTCGTTTTCCATATCGCGTCCCGTCCCATGACCGTCCACGCCCTCAACGTCCACTGCGGACACGACGACGTGATGGGTGTAACGGACGTCGGCTGGGGCATCGTCTTCGCGCGGAACGTCCAAGAGGTGGCCGACCTCGCCCTGATCGCCCGTCGGGCCGCGGAGGATTCCGAAACGCCCTTCCTTGTTGTGCAGGACGGCTTCCTGACCAGCCACACACTGGAAACCATCCATCTTCCGGAACCTGAACTCATGCGCGAATTCGTCGGTCACCCGCGCGAACGCGTCCGAAACCTCCTCGATCCCAACCGTGCCCTTCAAGTGGGAGTCGTCCAGAATCAGGATGCCTACATGAAAGGCCGCATCGCCCAACGCATGTTTTCGGACAAAGTCGCCGGAATATTGCAGAAGGCCGTTGAAGCGTACGCCGACAAAACCGGGCGCCGGCTGGGCGCCGTCCACACCTACCGGATGGAGGATGCCGAATACGCCCTCGTAGGCATGGGCTCCCTCACGGAGACGGCTGAAGCCACCGCCGACTTTCTTCGTGAGCGCCGGAATCTGAAGGTCGGTGTGGTGGCCGTGCGCACCTTCCGGCCCTTTCCCTCCAAGGACATCGTTGGAGCGCTGGAGAAAGTCAAAGGCTTTGTGGTCGTCGAAAGAACCGACGAACCTCTTTCCCAATCGAACCCGTTGCTCTCTCAGATCAAGGGAGCGTTTTACGATCAAGCGGTCCTGACCTCGGCAAACGGACGCAAGGCCGCCCTGCCCCACACCCTGTCCGCCTCCGCCGGAATGGGATCGCGCGACGTTCGGCCGGAAGATCTCATCGGGTGCATCGAGCAGCTTCGGGAACAGTCCGACCCCCGGCAAGGTCATCCCGAACCGCTCACCACCCGCGCCCTCGGGATCCTGCACACCGATTCCGTGAAACGCGGCGATCTCCTGGATCTCCATCCCGCCGGCTCGTTCCGGCTCCGAGGTCACTCCGTCGGCGGCTACGGATCGATCACGACCAACAAGATCATCGCCACCATCGTAAGCGAAGTCTTCAACCTCTGTGTCCAGGCGTACCCGCGATACGGAGGCGAAAAGAAGGGCCTCCCCACGAATTACTACCTCGTCGCCGCCAAGGAACCCGTCCGTATCCATTCCGAACTCAAACACGTCGATTTCGTGGCGCTCAACGATGCCGCCGCGTTTCACACGTCGAATCCAATGGCCGGTCTCCGACCGCAAGGAACGATCTTCATGCACACGGACATCGAAAACCCGGAGCAGGTCTGGGCACAGATCCCCGAAAACGCGCGCCGGAAGATCGCCTCGGACGGCCTCCGCGTTTTGTACCTCGATACCGTCAAACTCGCTCGCGAGACGGCCCCCAGGGCCGACCTCATGCAACGGATGCAGGGAATCGCGCTCATTGGCGTGTTTCTCAAAGTCTGCCCGTTCAAGACCGGTCTCTCGGAAGACGAACTCTTCGCGCAGACCGAGAAGGCACTCTCGAAATATGTGGGCAAACGAGGCGCGGAAGTGGTGAAGGCCAACATGCTGGCCATCCGCCGGGCCTATGCCGAGGTTCACACGCTCCCGCTCCCGGAAGCCAAGGCCGCCGTGGCGTAAGGGAAAGAACCATGCAGGACGTAATCGACCTCGAATACTTTCACAACGAAGTCATGACCGCCTACGGCGAAGGCCGCGGGGACGACGAACTTCCCGCCGAAACCGCCCTCGCACGGAGCATCGTCCCTCCCGCCACGGGCGAACTCCGCGATTTCTCCTACATTGCGCCCGACATTCCGATTCTCGATCCCGCCAAGTGCATCGGGTGCATGGAATGCGTGGCTGAATGCCCGGATACCGCCATTCTTGCCCGCGTATCCCCCGAGAACGTCTACAACGACATCATCCGCAATCTCCACGCTCCGTCAGACGCTGAGAGCATCAAATCCCGATCGGTCACAACCACGAAATACGGAAAGGTCATGGCCAAGAAGGGGAAACCGCCGGGCCAATTCGTCCTCTGGGTCGATCCCACCAAGTGCAAGGGATGCGGCGAATGCGTTGAAGTCTGCGGCACGAACTACGCCCTCACCATGGTCAAAAAAACGCCCCCCATGCTGGAAGAACACCGGCGCGCCAACCTTCTAATCCGGGATCGATTCCCCGATACGCCGGAGGACTACGTCAACGAGAAGACGCTGGCCGACATGATGCTCGTTCAGAAAGGGCTCGCGTACGTGGGCGGCGCCGGATCCTGCATGGGATGCGGCGAAGCAACGGCCATTCGCATGATGACGTCGGCCACAACCTTCGTGTACGGCGAGCGGTCGATGTGCGTCGTCGCGGCCACGGGATGCAATACCGTCTTCGGCTCCACCTTTCCCTACAATCCTTACAAAGTGAGTTGGATCAACTCCCTGTTCGAGAATTGCGCCACGGTGGCCATCGGTGTGCGTGGAATGTACGACCGCCTCGGGTTCAAGCGCCACCGAATTTGGGCGCTGGGCGGCGATGGAGCCATGGCCGACATCGGCTTCCAAGCCCTCTCCCGAATGCTCACCACGGGACAGGACATCAAGTGCATGATCGTGGATACGCAGGTCTACTCCAATACCGGCGGCCAGGCCTCATCACAAACCTTCATCGGACAGGATGCCAAGATGTCCGCGTTCGGCCGCGAGATCGGAGGCAAGACCGAGCGGAAAAAAGAACTCGGCACCATCCTCATGATGCATCCGGACGTCTACGTCGCTCAAACCACTCCCGCCCACATCACTCACTTTTATCGATCCATCCTGGCCGCCAACGAGTACGCCGGACCGGCCGTCGTGATCGCCTACGCCGCCTGCCAAGTCGAACACGGAATCGGCGATGAAGCCGCCTTCCGACAGGCGAAACTCGCGACCGACTCGCGCGCCTTCCCGCTCTTCACGTACGACCCCCGCCGAGGATCCTCGATGAAAGAACGGCTGTCTCTCCAAGGCAATCGGTCGATTGAGGGTGATTGGGTCACCGGAAAAGACGGCAAGGAAATCAAGTTCGTCGATTGGGCCCGGTCGGAGGGCCGCTTCGCCAAACATTTCGGAGCAAACGGTGAACCGTCGGAAACCGTTCTCAAGGCTCAGGAAGATCGCCTCCGATACTGGAAGCTTCTCAAAGAACTCGCCGGAGCGGCGTAGTCGCATCGTCCTTCGCCCCGCTGAGCGGGGCCTCACTCGCAATGACGTTCGCGGGTCATTGCGAGGCGGATCCCCGCCGTGCGGCGGGGATGCCGTGGCAATCTCATGGATCCCATCCGGCCTTGACTCACCCCCGCCCGAATTCCACCCGCAACTCCTTCTGCCTCGCATCATGAAGAATCTGGACGGGTCCCCGAATCGCCCGGTCGACCAGAAGGGACTGCCCCCTACACTCGAATTCCACCCCTGGATGAATGACCTGGGCCACCCACACGCGGGCCTCGCGTGCGCGCTGTAACTTCTCGCTCCATGCCGCCGCCCTCTTCTTCAGCGCCGCTCCCTGCTCCTTCAGTTTCTCGATCTCGAAATACCACCCGGTCATCGCCTCAGCCTCTTCCGGTGAGAGTGTGCGCTTGTGCGCCACGTGGTAGTCGATGTTGTGCTGGATCTCCTCCACCTTTGCATTGTGGGCATCGATCTTCCTGCTGACCTCATGAAGCTTTTCCTCGGTCAAGGGATCGGCGCCGAAGGTCATCTGCGTGCGCGTCCCTCGCGGATTTCCCATGGAAAAGATCTCCGCGCCTTGGCCCACGGTTGCGCGGCCTCCAATCAAGGCCCCCCGCTTCAACTCCAACCGTCCTGATACCACAAGCTCGGAACCCGAGGAGTTTCCCAGGATGATCACGTTCTCCCCGGCCTCAATCCGGGCCGAGATCAATTCTCTCGCCAGAACCGTGCGCCCGGCGTGGACGAGTCTGCCTCCAGACCCCGCCGCAACCACCCCATGAACGAAAAGATCACCTTCTGTCACCACTTCATTGCCTTCGAGGGAACCCAGGACTTCGATCCCGAGGGCCGATCTCAGGAGCGGCAATCCCACGGCATCGCCCGCGATCAGCATCCAGCCGGGAGCGGCTGCTTCCTTTGACCGCTCGACCTCTCCCGGCATGAGCCGGAGCGTCGCCACAACAAACAACCGCCTCCCGGTAACGTGCAGAGTGCCCGCCCGATCCGCAACAATGACTCCGCCTCCACTCACCTTGGCCCCGGCCCCAATCAGTATCTCCGCCGCATGACCATCCGCGGCAGGCAAGGTCTTCCCATAGATATCCACTCCGGCCTTCCCCAGGGTTGGAGGATGCATTCGGACAAGAGGGTCTCCCTCTTTCACCCATTTGCACAACGGGGCATCTCCCAATTCATGCTTGCCGGAGCGCACCTCCTCCAGAAGGGTTTCCGGATTGGGAACGATCCACTCGACTTCGCCATCTCGTCCCGGAACGGGCGTTCGGCCCATGCACAGCGGGATTCGGCCACCCCGCCTCCATTGATCCCTACGTTCCAGAAGCGCCGCGAGAGACTCGCGCGTCATCCCGGTGAGTCCGGCCTCCTTTTGCACATAGCCAACCACCTCATCCAGGGCGGTTTCGGCAAGGCCATCGGGGGAAAGGATGACCAGGGAAGCTCCCATGAAGTCGTCCGACACTTCGACTTGGACGATCTTCTCAATCTCCATCGGGACATTCCACGGGTTGCCTCATGGCAAGACGCACCCGTAAAGGGTGCGACTACCAGGAATCAGCCCCTCCGGTAGCTGCGGGCCATGGTCCTTGCCGGCCCTTCCTGGGCGCGGCGACATTGCATGGTCCCATGCCCTCCGTGGCATGGGGCTTTAGCCCGCGTCCGTAGGACCGGTGCAAGCCCCCCCCTACTTCTTCCCATCCACTTCAAACGCCACGCGGAGATTGAAGCCGCCCAGATCGCTCGAGAACGGGATGTCCAGCCAGCGCGTCAGAGAGTTGTACGACACTTTGAAATTCTGGCCGGTAATGACCGTCGGAAGTCCCAGCACAAACTGCGCGCCCGTCCCTTCGTGGAGCCTGGCCTTCGCACCCCCGGCTATGATGTTCACCATTTCCGCCATCGCGTCCACCGCCGAATCGTCGATCTCCGGGGATTCCATCCCGCTGAACCGATGAACAGCGGACAGTGCCGTGGTCTTCGGAAACGTCAGGGCCACCGTGCCTTTCGCAGGCCCCGTGAGGCCGATGAGGGCCATGACGTCGGAATCCTCGGCCACCCTCGATGGGTCGGATAGGCTGGGCAGCCCCCGTGTCACGCTGCACCTCAGCATCGTGTCGAATAGATCCTTCACGCTTTCCACGAAAGGATTGATGTATTCCGCCTTCAGATCGGCTTTCCTAAACATTCGAAGCCGCCCCCTGCCCGTTGGGCCCGCCCAAGATCTCCTTCACCTTTTGCTTGAAGGTGTCGGGCGTGAACGGTTTGGCCACATATCCATTCACTCCGGCCTTCAAGGCGGCCACGATACTCGGCCGGTCGGCGTTGCTTGTCACCATGACGACCTTGAGTCCTTTCAGGGCCGGCACACTCCGGATCTTCTGCACAAATGTGAGGCCATCCATGTTCGGCATGTTCCAGTCTATGACGATGAGATCGAAGGCAAAGTTCCCTTCCCTCATCTTCTGAATGGCCTCCACACCGTCACCGGCCTCCACAAACGCGTCGAAGCCGAGCGTTTCCAACGCGCCCTTCTGGATTTTTCGCATCGTCGCTGAATCATCCACCAACAGCGCTTTCATGACTCTCGTCTCCTTTCCATGCCTGGACCGTCGTTCATTTCCTGCCGGATTCGAATTTCCGCCGTGAACGGACCGAGATCGCTGTCGAAACGGACCACCTTCCCCTGAGTATCCCGTCGGCCCGCGATGGAATGGACCCCGCCCAGGATCACCTGGGGAATCGACATGCTCATGGCGATCCCCCCGGAACGGAGCAGGGCAAGGGCGCGACCCACAATGATGTTGGCGATCTCGCACACACCATCCGCGCCATCCGGCATCATCTCGCGCACCTCGCTCCCGAGAAATCGGGAGATCACGCGGAGGGCTGTCGCCCGTTCGAAACTCAAAACAAAGGATCCTGCCGCGGCCGTCCCCCCTAATCCCACAATCGCCGATACATCGGCCTTCGGCCGCGGGGCGTCCGTCTCTAGAACACAGGCATTCACCGCAAGTCCCAACATGGTCCGGAAAAGCTCCTCCGTCCCATCGATGAAACAGGCCGCATAAATGGCATCCAAGCCGTTTTCGCTCATGCCCTCACCCCCCCCCCTAGAGCCGCAAGACTGATGGCCGTGGTTTCATCCGCCGTGAACAGGGCTTCCAGCCGGAGAATGAAGATGACCTCTTCCGATGCCCGCGCAATGCCCGTGACCAATGTGGCGGAGCCGGACCGCAAAATTCCCGGCGGGGGCGCTTCAACGTCCTCCGAAGCCACCCTCACCACGTGGAAGACTTGATCCACAAGCAGGGCCACGGTCTGTTCCCCCACTTCGGCCAACACCCCCTTGAGGCAGGCGATCCCCCCCTCCGAGGTGGGTCGGGCCAAGCCCAGCCTTTTCGTGAGGTCCACGGCAGGAAGGATGCGGCCCCGAACGTCGATCACACCCTCCAGAAAAAGTGGCGCCTGCGGCACCGCTCTGATGCGATGGACCTCCACGATCTCTCGCACACGCCCGACATCAATTCCGAACACCTCACCGCCTGCCAAAAACGTCACCAGGCGGGTCACGGCGTGCGCGGCGACCTGACGCCCCTTGGCTCTTCCCGAGGAGAGCTTGGCCGAGAGCACGGATTCCGTCATGGTGCCGTCCCCCCGATCTTCGATCCCCGATCGAGCAGGGGGTTCAACGCGGCTTCGATCTCTTTGACCGACGTGGGCTTCGTGAGATACCCGTCCGCTCCTGCCTGAAAGCCCCGAACCTTGTCCGGTGGCTGCGAGAGGGTGGAGAGAATGATGACCGGCGTCATCGCGTGCGCCGGCAGGGAACGAATTCGGCGCGTGAGGTCGTATCCATTCATGCCGGGCATTTCCACATCCACCGTAATCGCCACGTAGCGGCCGGATTCGATCTTCCCCACGGCTTCGTCCCCCGACGCCGCTTCGTCCGTGTCGTGCCCCGCGGAGCGCAGCATGTCGCACAGTTCCCTCCGGAAGACCGCAGAATCATCGACGACCAGAATCCGTGGTCCACCCCCACCCCTTCCCTCCATCATCGATGGGGAGGGGCTTCCTGACGACCCCTTCTCCCCCTGTCCGCCGCTGCGGACCTGCGGCTGGAGGGCGGGCTGGGAGGTTTCGCTGATAAAGGGCATCAGGTCTTGGAGATTGAGAATAAGGAGTGCCTGCCCATCGCCCAGGATCGTGGCGCCGGCCACGCCGCGAACCTTCTCCAGGAGAGATCCCATGCTCTTCATCACGACCTTCTCCTTCCCGAGCAGCTCCTCCACACCGACGAGCAAATACCGGTTCCCGATCCGGGTGATGAGCGCGGGGAAAGTTCGTGTATCGGGTTCCGCACCCGACCGGAGCCCGAGAAGCCTGTGTAGAGGAGCGAAGGGAACGGGTTTGCCGCGCACCTCGATGACCTCCTGCCGACCGGCCCGATGAATCTCATCCGTCGACACCAATCGGGTCTCCTGTACGTAGGACAACGGGATGGCGAACATTCTCCCGGCGCTTCGTACCATCAGCACTTCCATGGCGCCGAGGGAAACAGGAAGCGACAGGGTGACCAACGTCCCCACCCCCACTTCCGTCTCGATGCCGACGGCCCCCCGGAGCGCCGCCACGGCGGACTTGACGACATCCATCCCCACCCCGCGGCCCGAAAGATCGCTCACCTGATCCCGCGTCGAGAATCCCGGCGCGAAAAGAAACTCCATCACTTCAGCCGCATCCAGATGCGCCGCCTCGGCCGCGGACACCAGCTTTCGTTCAATGGCCTTGGACCGCACGCGCTCCGCATCGATGCCCCCTCCGTCGTCCGCCACGCGAACGAGGATTTTCTCTCCTTCCTGGAGGGCGGAAATCTCGATGGTGCCCTCCGGCGGCTTCCCGGAGCGACCCCGCGCGTCCGGCATCTCGATTCCATGATCGATCGCGTTCCTCACAAGGTGGAGTAAGGGGTCCAGAAGGCTGTCCACAATCTGCTTGTCCACTTCCACGTCCTCACCGGAAACGACCAGATTCACCTGCTTCCCAACCTCGCGGGCGATGTCCCTCACCAGCCTCGGGAATCGATTGAAAGCCTGGGCGAGCGGGACCATCCGGATTCGGTTCACCGCCTTCTGGAGCTCCTCGACCACACGGTCCAGTCGCTCCTGCCCTTCCGCCAGATGGGCCACCACCGTCTGGAGCTTCCCCGCTGATCCCGTGCCCACGCCCACGCCGCCTGCCCCGCTTCCCTGGCCGCGGAGGTCTTGCTGAAGCTCCCGCACAAGCTGGCGAACCCCGCTGTGCCCGATGAGAAGCTCCCCGGAGAGACTCATCAGCCGATCCACTCGCTGACTGCCGACACGCAGAACCGCTTCTTCCATCACCACCCGTGCAGCCGTCTGACTTCCACCGGCGCCGGCATTGGCCTCAGGTAGGGGCGAGGCATGCCTCGCCCCCGCGACCGCGGCTTTCAATTCCGTGTCGGCGCGGGACAGATTGTGGTCGGCCCCCTCCCCCTTCAGCCCCGCCTCCATCAGCATCACCGCGTCTTCAATGGACCGCATGTCATACTTGAAAACCTTGTCGTCACGCACCCTGCGCAAGATGTCTTGCATACGATCGAGTGCCTCCAAGAGCGCGGTCACCGCGGATGCCGTCACCCGGGCCTCGCCTTTGCGGATTCGATCGAGCAGTTCTTCCATCCGGTGCGACAGCTTCTGAAGCGGGGACAGACGGAGCATGCCCGAATTGCCTTTGATCGTATGCGCGTAGCGGAATATCTCGTTCAGGATCTCCGCTGACTGGTCGTGCTCCAACCGAAGAAGGCGGTGTTCGAGCCGGGTGAGCATGTCCTCCGTCTCCGCCACGAAATCGTCGACCACGCTCCCATGGTCCTCGGCCTTCCATTCGAATTCAAATTCGGAGGCCGCCCCCTGCGCTCCTCCCGTCTTGATCTCCGCTTCAAACTCGGCCGCGAACAACTCAAGATCCAACTCCGCCTCGATCCCCGTCCAGTCGGCCGTGGTACTGCCCGGATCCCGTGACCCCGATCGCACCGCATCGGCCAGGTCGAACACGCGCGCGATCAACCCCTGGCCTCTTTCATCCAGCCGCCCACCGGACACGACTCGCTCGAACTTGTCCACGAGAGCCGTCGGCACCCCGGCCACCACGCGCAAGGCCCTGGCCCTCTCGACCAGCTTCTCCCTCAGCCCTTTGTCGTTGTCCATCACGATGCCGATCCTGGATTCATGTGATCATGGAGTCATGGGGCCATGGATTCATCTCCAGATCTCCACATGACCACATGACAACATCCCCACATCAAGCAAGATCCCCCGCCCCCATCCGGGCAAGCCAGCGAAAGGTTCCCATGCTGCCCACAACGGTCAGCCGAACAGGGCGAATCGAATCCCGAAATCGCTTCAGCGCATCCGCCAACCATCGTTCCGCATAGTCCAGCGTGCTGAGATCGAGCACCACCGAATCGTTTGGATTCCCTCGGCCTTCGGATCTTGATCCGAGGCCGGCGATCCGTGCCAACTTCCCTTCGATCTCCGTCCTCTGAGCCTGAGGCATGTCATCCGGCCATCGCCCCGAAACGACAATCCGGAGTGGAGATTCCGCCTCGCGGAATTCCAGGGTAGGCGCGCCCCCCTGCGGCGGGAGGTCGGCGGTCAGGAGATCCATTCCGTCGGCGAGGGACGGGGCTCCAACCGGCCGCGGCGGGGTCCCGGGTTCCGGCGACTCGCGTCGCAATGCCGCGCGTTCCTTCATGAGATCTTCCAGCGCCGCCAGGGCAAATCCGGCGCGAATCCCCATGTCTCCACCGATCGCCGTCCCCGAAGCGGAGCGGAGCGGGGCGGCGCGGCTCTGTGGGGTCAAGGCTTTACTTGACACATTTAGCGCGCTTCTATTGTGTCGGCAGGGTTGAGGCGAGCCGCTCCCGTTCGCAACCCCCGCCGATTCAAGACTTGACCCCACGCGAAACAACTCCCGTTGGGGGCTGCGGCCCATCCAGTCGCGGATGCGTGGATTCGATGAGGGACGGGTGGTCAAGCCCACCCCGCGCTTCGCGAGGTCCCGCGCAAAATCGACCAGGATCTTCAGGTACGGCTCCTCGGCAAATCGAAGTCCGTCCAAGTCGAGCGTCATTCGAGCCCGAAGCCCCCCCCCTCCGGCGGGCAAGAGGGAGTTCATCCATCGATCCCGTTTCTCAAATATTCTCTGTGAAAGAGTTTCGGGCGTGGTGTTCGAGGACAATACGCCGGCGAGCACGAGGGAGGCGGACGGCAGCTCGCTGCCTGCGGCCGGACGAGTCGACATGAAGATCAGCGGAATACCCCCTTCCTCGATCAGGAGCCGACGGTTGTCATCCAGCGCAATCTCCGCCTGGGCCGCGCGGCGGTCGGGCGTCCACCGCACGTAGTATACCACCCCGTTCTGCTCGCGCAGATCGAGGTAGTGCGATTGGTGAACCAGCGATTCGGCGTACCCGCAGAAAAGCACCGCCCCGATCTTCATGGATTGGACGAGATTGTCGAGGACGACCTGTTTGTGGGGATCGTCGAAGTAGATGAGTACGTTCCGGCAGAAGACGATTTCGAACGGACCGCCCAGAGCATCCGACATCAAGTTCTTCCGCTCGAATCGGCACAGTTTTCGAATCGGCTCGGCCACCTGCCACTTCTGTCCCGTACCATTCGTGCTCCCGAGAGCCGTGGACTTCGCTCCCGAGCCGACCTCCAGCAGATGTCGGCCCGTCACACCCGGAGGGAGCACCGCCCGACTCACCGACCAGCCTGGGTATATTCCCCCGCGAGCCACCTCCAGCGCTCCTCCATCGATGTCGGCGCCAACCACTTGGATGCTTCCAGGGCGAACCCATGGGAAAGCATCCGACAGGACCATCGCCACGGTATAGACCTCCTCCCCCGTGGAACATCCCGCGCAGAGGGCCCGCAGGGGATTCAGTTCGGACGGGGCCGAACGCTTATCGAGCCATGAACGGAGCAGCCCGAACTGCTCAGCGTGGCGGAAGAAGTGGGTCTCGTTGACCGTAAGCGTCTGCGTGAGCGCCGCCAGCTCGCGGCTCCCGAGGGGGCCTCTCAGGTGGAGAAGATATTCAGCGGCCGATCGGTATTCCAGCTGGGCCATTCGTTCCTTAACGCCCATTTCAATCCGGAACGCCTTTTTTCCCTTGAGCGTAAATCCCGCCGACTCGGCCACGAGGCCGGCGATTTCCCCGATCACGGGATCGGTCCAAGCCGTTCCATTCGGCTCCTGGACTTCGTCAATCATGGCGTTTCCCCGGTTTCCCCCCGGAGTCGCAGAAACATCTCGGCCCCGATCACGGCCTCCACGTCGATCAGTGTTAGCGGTCGCGTTTCATGAAGGCACACTCCCTGTATGTATTTCCTCTCAATCGCGCCCACCTCCGGAGCCGTGTCGATCGAGTCGGTGGTTATCGTGGCCACATCCAGAACCTGGTCCACCGAAAAGGCCGCTTCTACACGGCGTCCGTTCTTGACGGATTCCACCATCAGCATGGACCGCATGGCCGCACCCCCAGGGTAGCCGCAAGCTTCAGCTTGCGTCTTTACCGAGGACGCACCCATAAAGGGTGCGCCTACCAAGGATGGGTCCTCGCCGTAGCCGCGGGCTTCAGCCTGTGTCCGAGTTGATCCCTCGCACCCGGGAGATCCCAACCCCAGGAACTCCGCCAAATCCAAGACCGCAATCAGCGACCCCCGCAGATTGACCACTCCGAGAATACAGTCGGGCGCGCGAAAAAGCGGCGTGATGGGAAGCGGATTGACGATTTCCCTGACCCGCTGCACCGCCACCCCGAAATGCTGACCTCCCATCCGGAATACAACTATTCTGGAAGCGGCCATGGCAGGCCCGGAGCGTGGATCGCCCTGCGAAGCCGGGCTCAATGCGGCGGGTGGTGGCTCGTTCATCGCGGTCATCCTCCGTCCCTCCTCCCATACCAGAACGCCCCGTACGTTGAGATGACTGACATCACCAAATGGACGCTGACTCCGCTCAGCATGTAATCATGACATGCCCGGCACAATTCCGCCCGCGTCCCCAAATCACAACTTGAACTGCTTCATGCGATGGACTAATTCCGCGCCCAGATCGGACAGTTTCCCCGCCTCCGCGTTGAGCTGCTGAAAAGCCGACGCGCTCTCCTGAACCATTCGACTGATCCCCGTCAGCGCGCCCGCCACCTCGTCGCTCGCCTTCGCCTGTTGGTCGGTTGCGACCCGGATTTCCGCCGAGAGCTTGGACGCCTGCGTGGTGCCGGAAAGGATTTCGTCCAGCGCCTTGCCCGCCTGCACGGTCAGCGCCGCGGTCTCGCTCGTGACTTTCGACGTCCGTTCCACCGCCGCCACGTCCTCGATCCGCGCCTGCTGCGTTTGGACCGTGGAGATCGTTTTCGTCGAGACCACCTTGATCTCCGTCGACGCCGATTCGGTCCGCCCCACGGATTCGCCAACGTGGCCCAGCAACTCCGAAAGATTGGACTGCATCTTCCTGAAGACCCTACCCACCTCACCCGCCGAAACACCCTAACACTATGTCACTTCTGATTGCCCGTTCCAGGAGCGGAGTACCATGATCCCGGCCACCAATTGTGCCTGATTGGAAGATTAGGTTGAAACCCTATTCCCGAAGGGTGCGTTACCGTCTCGGTCTTCCGCCGATAGGGGCGGGTGGCAGGCCCCCTCCGAGCAACTCCAGGGTCACGGCAGGGTTGAGGGTAAGTCTCACGTAAGACCTGAACTCGTGCGAATCATGTCGGTTCACCCCCACCCTGACCCTCCCCCGTCGGCCTACTCCGCCGACCTTCCTTCGCCCGCCGAAGCGGGCTTCGCGAAGGCGGGAGCAGCTCCGGCTGCGAAGGCTGGAAGGGGGAGGGGACAATATGGCGCAATTGCAATGGCTTGCCTGATTCCATTCCCTTCCCCCCCCCCCTTGAGGGGGAAGGTAAGGATGGGGGGTTATCATGGCGATATGCAAGAGTTCAGTAAGACGGGCAAGAGCTTTTCCGCTGACTGTTTCAAATCCACGTCCTGCGGATGTTGTAGTTTAGTCAAAATGTCCGTTTTACTGTTGAGTGAAAATGTCCTCCCCTGCGCGTAGCATGGGTGAGGGGGGAGCGGGGGGAGAGGGGGTCCGATTGTTGCGGCGCAGAGTTCGGAGGGGCCGATCCTGACCCGGTTTTTCCGTTTCGAGTAGAATTCGGTGCTTCGGGGTAGAGGCCGCCAAGCGGCCTGGATCTCTTTTGGGGGCTGGGCAAAGCG
>JACPAV010000051.1 GCA_016180645.1 Nitrospirota bacterium
GGCGCGGTCCAACGCCTTGATCCGGTGGGGAACTCCGATAATGTAGGGATGAAGCGAGATGCCCATGACCCGCCCATTAGATGCGCCTTCCTCGTATAGAACATCAAACTGATTGCAGATCATCCGGTAGAAATCTTCGCTGTCACGATAGGTGTAGATGCAAACCAGAATATCGTTGATCTCAAGAGGATAGGGCATAGACAGGAGCGTGCCGTCTCCTACCGTAAAGGGATAAGGCTGATCATCGTTGACCCAGTCTCCGACATAGCGGATGCCCTCCTCCCAAAGGATCTGCAGGGTTCCAGTATTTTCCGCCAAGCCGGCTCCCTTGCCGCCGAGTAGGTCTTTCATCCTCCCATCGCCATCGGCGCGACCGTTTCCGAAAAAGTAAACGTAGCGTTTGCCTTTGGCTTTGTGCTTCTCCATGCCCGCCTCCTTAGTCAAGAGTCGCCATCGAGACCCTTATTACACTCGCCCCCAAAGGTCGTCAACCCCGCTCCTGCCCCGTCTTGATCGCCTGGAGTACGGGCCGCAAAATTGTTTTGAGAGTGTCAAGAGTCCCTTCGTCCCGCAACGCCACGGCTTCGATCTCCTCCTGGGGAGGCACCGGAATCAGGCTCCGAAGCGTATCCATCGAATGGGCCGCGGGCAGATCCCGCTTATTGTATTGAAGGACCAAGGGCACGCTTTCGATCGAGGCGCCCGCGGAGGCGAGGCCTTGTCGAAGCCGCTCGAAGGCGCGCTGGTTATCCTCTTCCCGCCCGGGCTCGGAATCGACGATGAAGACGACGCCATCCGCTCCGTGCAGAAGGGGTTCACCCAGGGTGAGATTGAACGTGCCATGGAGCGCGCACAGGTGCACCGAGACGTCGAAACCTTGCAGTCCTCCGAGATCGAGGTGCAGCATCTCGACCGGGGGATTTTCGGGGGCGGGGAGCGAAAGGGGTCTGACCGATTCCGGTGAACTTTGCAGGATTGAACGCAGGTTCTCCGATTTGCCGCAACGGGCCGGACCCCAGTAGACAATCTTGGCGGCGGAAATCCGGTTGAGAGAATCCGTGTAGGACATGGAGCGTGGGGGTTGCCTATTCCCCCAGGACGTGCACGATGACATGGCGTTCGCGCGGGCGGTTGTCGAAATCACAGAGCACGATCTGCTGCCACGTGCCGAGGGCCGGTTTTCCGCGGGAAATGGGGACGGCTACCGATGGGCCCAGGAGCGCGGCGCGCACGTGGGCGTAGCCGTTCATGTCCCCCCAGCGTTGGTCGTGCTCGTACACCGGTCCCCGAGGCGCGATGCGCTCGATGGCCCGTCGCAAGTCGTTTACCGCGCCGCTTTCATATTCGATAGTGGTGACCGAGGCGGTGGAGCCGGGAACGAAGACCGTGAGCAGCCCCTCGCGCACGCCGGACTCTTCGACGACCCGTGCGACCTGTGGGGTCAGATCGAGGATATCGGTCTCTGAAGTTGTTCTGAGCGATAGGGTCGAGGTGAAGACCATGGGCTGTTGAACCTCCTATCGCACCGCGGCACGCCTTGCAAGAAGGGCGGACCGCCGACTGGGCCGGTGGAGAATCTATTTGCTGTTGCCAAACCGGACCGGCTGGGATAGTTTCGGAATGTGCTGGAAGACCGGACCGAGACGGAAAGACTGCTCAGGCTCTACCGTCGGGTCCGCTCCCGATCGAGGAAGCTCTCCACGCTGATCCACGAGGCGCAGTCCAGATCAGGCGAGCGGATGCGCCTGCGAACGCCCAGGGGGGCACGAAAATCCAAATTGGGAACGCGCCCCTTTGCGATTCCAGAATTGGAAAATCACCTTCTTGAAGAGATCATCGAGATCGAGCAATCGTACCGTGAGATGAGAGGCGACCTCGGAGACCCGACGCTCATCGACAAAATGGGGAGGAATTCCTGGGCGGAGGCGAATCGACTGCTCGGCGAGATCCTCGGCACCTTCGATAGGATCAAGGACGTCTTTCGCGTCAAGATTTGCTGATCTGTTCCAGAATCTCAAAATTGAAATTTGAGATATCAGATTCCCGGATGCGGTCGAGCGTGAGGCGAGCCGCACTCGCAACTTCTGCAAGCCGACCATGGAGGGTCGGCATGTTGAAGCGAGTGCGCCTGGCGTGAATTGAACACGCAACCCCCTGCTTAGAAGGCAGGTGCTCTATCCGTTGAGCTACAGGCGCATGGAAGGCCAGTCCCTGCCGCCCCCGCCGAGCCAGGACGGTGAGGCCGATTCAATCGGCAGGGGCAGGCGCACTATCTCCGTCATCGCGGGCGTCCGTGCCCGCCGTCAAAGGATGATAGTGCGGCCGACTTCACGTCGGACCGCGGCAACTCCATGGCGAACAGGGTAGTCCGACTTCATCGAGGATTCAATGGATCGGGTGGGGGGTCAGTCGCGAACGTCCCAGGTATCGCCTGAGCCGAAAACCCGGTCGAGGTCCCCGGGACCTCTCTTCTCTGTGATGTCTCGAATCTGACGATGGACGAGTTCTTCGTAAGCGGGGAGCTGGGTTTCACGGAAAACGCCGATGGGCATCGGAAAATCCGGCGGCTTCAATCCGGCGAGCAGATAGGCCGTCGCCGGGTCTGTTGCGTCGTAGTGCAGCACATCACTCGCTTCGTCATGCCGACCTTCCATGGTCGGCGACAAATTGTTGCGAGTGCGGCTCGCCTCACGCTCGACCGCTGATCCGCGCGCCCCGCTCCCCATCGGGACCACCTCGATGCGGTGACCCGATCCCATTCGCAGCGCTTGGTCCTTGTTCTTCCCAAAAACGAGCGGTTGACCGTGAACGAGTTCGATGTTGCGATCGTCGCGAATCTCCTTCTCGGTGAAGTCGGTGAACGCATTGTCGTTGTAGATCGGGCAGTTCTGGAAGACATGGAGAAAGGCGGCCCCTTTGTGCAACGCGGCCCGGCGGAGCATTTCAATCATGTGCTTCTGATACACATCGACGGAACGGGCCACAAACGTGGCGCCGGCCGCGAGGGCCAATAGGATGGGATCGACAGGTCGCTCCACCGTTCCGAATGGAGCGGACTTGTTTACCTTGCCGAATTCGCTCGTCGGCGAGTACTGACCCTTGGTCAATCCGTAGATCCGATTGTCAAAGAGAACGATCTTCAGGTTCACGTTCCGACGCATGGCGTGGAGGAGGTGATTCCCTCCGATGGACAGGCCGTCGCCGTCGCCCGTCATGACCCACACGAGGAGGTCCGGATTGGCCAGCGCGATCCCCGTGGCGATGGCCGGAGCGCGGCCGTGGATGCCATGGAATCCATAGGTGTTCACGTAATAGGGGAAGCGTGATGAACAACCGATGCCGGAAACGACCACGAATTTCTCGCGGGGCACGCCGAGCTGGGCGAAGGCCGTGGTCGCGGCGTTCAGGATCGAATAGTCCCCGCAACCTGGGCACCAACGGATCTCCTGATCGGATTGGAAATCTTTCCGACTGAGCTTCAGCGCGGGCGCCGGCGCGGTGGACGAGGGGACGTTGGGGAGGGTCGACATCTTCAGTTCGCTTTCAGGTGTTTCCGGATTTCCTGCTTCAGTTCCTGCACGGTGAAGGGCTGGCCCGTGATGCGATTGTAACCGGCCGCATCCACGAGGTAATCCGCCCTCAAGAGCCGCCGAAGCTGTCCAAGGTTGTTCTCGGCGACGAGCACGCGTGGGGCGCGACGCAGGATCTCTTCGAGCGCCGAGGGGAGCGGATTCAGATGGCGGAGGTGGACCTGGGCGACCGAGAGGCCTTCCTCGATCGACTGTTCCACCGCGGTGCGGATCGGGCCGAAGGTGCTGCCCCACCCCACGATGAGCAGCCGCGCATCGGCGGAGCCGAAGATTTCGGGGGCGGGAATGTCCTGCGCGATTCGCGCCACTTTCTCGGCCCGCAGCCTCACCATCATGTCGTGATTGGCAGGGTCGTAGGAAATATTTCCATGGATGTGGCCTTTTTCGAGGCCCCCGATGCGATGCTCGAAGCCCGCCGTGCCGGGGACGACCCACGGCCGGGCGAGGGTTTTCTCGTCCCGGTCGTATGGGTGGAACGGCCCGTTCCGATGGCCCCTTCCGTTCTCGATCCATTTGCGCGGTCCCATTTCAAACGGAGGGATGTCCTTTGACTGGCGTACCCGCCACGGCTCGGCTCCGAAGACCGTATAGAGATCCGTGAGAACGATCACGGGTGTCATGTACTTGACGGCGATCCTCGCCGCCTCGATGACCACGTCGAAGCAGTCGGACGCGGAGGCGGTGGCGAGGATCGGCACCGGTGATTCGGAGGGTCGGCCGTACATCGCGAAGAGAAGATCGGCCTGCTCCGTTTTTGTCGGCAGTCCCGTGGAGGGGCCGGCGCGCTGCACGTCGATCACGAGGAGCGGGAGTTCCGTCATCACCGCCAGGTTCACCGCCTCGCTCTTGAGGGCGAGGCCGGGACCGCTCGTGCCGGTGATCCCGAGGGATCCCGCGAAGGAGGCGCCGATGGCCGCATTGACCGCGGCGATCTCGTCTTCGGCCTGCATGGTGACCACCCCGAAATGCTTGTAGCCGGAAAGTTCGTGCAGGAGATCGCTGGCCGGCGTGATCGGATAGCTGCAGTAGACCAGCTGAAGGCCGCTTTTCTGAGACGCGGTGAGGAGGCCGTAGGCGAGGCCCGTGGTGCCGGTGATGTTCTTGTACTTTCCGGGGGCGAGTCGAGCCGGCGGAACTTCGTAGGCCACCTGGAAGAGTTCCATCGTGTCGGCGAAATTGAAACCGGTTCGAAGCACGCGGGAGTTGGCCTCGACGAATTCGGGCGACTTGGAGAACTTGCTTCGAATCCAGCGCTCGATCGGTTCCAGGGGACGGTTGTAGAGCCAGCAAACGATACCCAGAGCGAAGAAATTGCGGCAGCGCTCGCGGTCCTTATGCGAGATCGAATTCAGATCCTCTATCGCCTTTACGGTCAGGGACGTCATGGGGATTTTGACCACGCGGTAGCCCGCGAGGGAGCCGTCGTCCAGAGGATTCGTTTTGTATTCGGCGCGCTCAAGATTCTTGTCCGTGAACTCATCCGCGTTGACGATGAGGGTTCCGTTGGGCGAGAGCCGGTTCAAATTGGTTTTGAGCGCGGCCGGATTGAAAATGACGAGCACTTCCGCCGCGTCGCCCGGCGTGTGAATGTCGTAGGAGGAGAATTGAATCTGGAACCCCGAGACGCCCGGAAGCGAGCCGGCGGGGGCGCGGATCTCCGCGGGGAAATCGGGGAACGTGGCCAGATCATTCCCCGCGATGGCCGTCACGTTCGTAAACTGCCCGCCGGTTACCTGAATGCCGTCGCCGGAATCACCGGCAAATCGCACGGTGACTTGTCGGACCTCCTTGCGTTCGATCTTTCGAGCGACGCGGGGTGTCTGGGTTTGAGCCTGTGGATGTGAGTCCATGATCGCCTTGCAAGTCTTATTGTAGGACCATCTCGATCACCAATCAAGAGGAAGTCTTGGGGTGAACAGTGCCTGATCGCGCGATGGAATCTCTGTTGAGTTGGGCGATCGTTGTCCATATAATTGCGTGGTTATGGGTCTTTTCTCCTGGCTGGGTGGCAGTAAGGTGGAGGCGCCGCCGGGTTCGCTGGTCAACCCGAAGGAGGTGGATTTCGTCCTCAAGAACGCCTCTACCGAGAACGTTAAGATCGAGGTTTCCTTCACCGGCGATCAGATGGAGTACGTGTCGAAATTCCTGGAAGCCGGGAAGGCGAAGAGCGGGCCCTATCTGGCGATAGCGCCACTCGATCCGGAAGACGGCAACACGGTGTTGACCCGTCGGAAGGTGTTCGAAGTCCACTTTCAGTACCGCGACATCCCCTATGGATTCCGGGCCAACCTCGTGGCCTCACTGGAAGGAGGATGCTACAAGATTACCTCGCCTCCGTTCCTGCTCCGAACCCAGAAGCGAAGCTATTTTCGTGTCTTTCCTTCCTATCAAGACCCCGTTTTCGTTTCGTTCATGGTTTCGGGGAACACCTACAAGGAGAAAGTGGAGGACCTGAGCGAAGGAGGTTTCTCTTTCTCCACGAACCTTGAAAAGGACATTCTGAAACCCGGTCTTGTCATGGAGAATACGGTACTCTACCTGCCGGACGATACGGTATTCACGAACTGCGTGCTCCGGGCGCATTTTCCGAACAAGGATTCAACGGCGACGAAATACAAGTGCGGCGTCCAATTCCAGCGATTGGAAGGGAACGACGCGCAGGTACTGGCTCGATACATTTTCAAGCGGCAGCGGGACATGCTTCAGGAGGACCGGGCCGCTCAGAAGAAAGAGTAGCGGAGTCTACCGGGGCGCGGGGGGAGGCGTGTCGCCCTTGAGCCGGTAGACGAATCCCAGGATCTGCGCGACCGCGGCATAGACATCGGGCGGGATTTCCGCAAACAGATCGACCTTCGAAAGAATCTCGACCAGGTCGGGGTTCTCTTCCATCGGAATACGGTTCTCCCGGGCGAGCTCGATGATTTTGTCGGCAATGTACCCCTGGCCCTTGGCCGTCACCCGTGGAGCCGTGTCTCTCGCCGGACGATATCGGAGAGCGACGGCCTTCTTCTTCGGTGGAGGGTTCGTTTTCTCGTCCATCGGTGGACTAGGCTCGGGTGTCGATGAGCCGGTATCCCTTGGGGATGAGGATTTGAACCGGACCGGATCCCGCGGCTTCCCGTCGAAGATCATTGAAACTTAGCCGCGCGCTCCATCCGAGCGATTCAAGAGCGGACTGAAGCTCTGGCGCCCGCTCCTGGGCTTTCGCGCGCGTGGTCGGCTCGGCGGCGTAGAAGGTGAGGTACAGCGTCTTTCCGGTGAACGAGGCGTCGATTTGGACATTTCCCATCGAGGGCAGATTCAGGAGCATCACGACGCGGTACGGAGGAGTTTTTTCCCGCTTCCCTTCGTCTTGATCCGGTTTGTCACCGGTTTTCTTCAGGAAGTAGATGTCGACATCCGACCATTCGCCGGTTGAGAACTGAAGCAGCAGCGGCAGGAGCTGGGCGCCGTCGTTTTCCCGAGGGACGCTGTTCAGCCATTTGATCAGTTCGAGATTGTCCGAGAGCCGACGGAGGGAAGAGAGGAGTTTCCCGCTGACGGGAGGTACGATGTCCGGCAGGGCCTTGAGAATGCGCGCGAGCCGTGTGCGAAGGTCATCGCCGAGGGGGATCTGCGGAGTTCCTAATCGTGCGGCCATCCGAAGAAGGTTCTCGCGCTGCAGACCCAGGGCATGAATCTGCTTTGGGATCGAAAGACCGGGAAGCTTGTCCTCCGAAACGACCCAATCCTTGAGTGCGCGGGACAGCTCCGTCAGCTCCGGGGTTTCCTCGCTCCCCATCGGAGGGAGGTCGGCGAGAATTTCCCCCACCAAGGCGCCCAGCCGTTCGCGCGAGGGCAGGAGGTCGCGGATTCGGGTGCTGACGGGATCCGCCGGCGCCGGGGTACTGGACAAAAGGGAGAGAACCACCTGGGGGCGCAACTGGGTGATCTGGAGTTTGACGGTGTCTCCCGGTTTGAGCGGGGCGGTCGATTCCGCGGTAATCCCGAGCCCTTGAACGCTGATCAGGGCACGGTTCCCTTCCAACACCTTGACGACGCTGCCTTCGATGATATCCCCCTGGTCGAATTCCCGCTGGGATTTCCCGCGGATGAGTGCCAGTAGATTAAGATCGGTGGGAAAACCGAGAACCTTAGTTGAAGATCCCAGGGAAACTTAACCTATTTCCAGAGCTTCGCGGAGGGGGGAGCGGAGGCGCGGATCCGCATCACGATTCCTCCCGCCGTCCCCGGAGAGAAGCGGAGGGGGCTCCGCGGGCGGAATGGAGGCCGAGGACGAGTTCGAGTTCGCTCTTGGTGAGGTGGAGCTTCTGGGATATCTCCTGGACGCCCATGCCTTCTTCATAAAGGCGCAAGGCCACCTCGTACGGCTCCTGCCCGCCGTTGGAGGACTCCGGGCGGGCGACGGCGGCCTGGGGGACCGCTCCTCCCATCTGCTTGATCACGTGCTTCGCCTCGGTGGATTTTTCGCCGAGGTGCCGACCCTGCGTCTGGATCTCCTGCAACATGCGTTCAAAGGAGGCCCGCTTCTCCTTCATTTCGCCGTCGGCCCTGGATAGAAATTCCTCCCCTTCGCGCATCAGCCGTCCGACGGTCTCCGGCAATTCCGTCACCTCCTTGGGCAGTTTTCCGCGGCGGCGGTCGAAGAGAATCACCAGGCAGAGGAGGAGAATCAGGAAGTCGAGCGCAATGACGAGGAGAATCGGATCGGACATGATCACGCGTCGATGTTGATCTTTCCACCGATGCCCACCTGCTCGCGGAGCACTTTTTCCTCGGCGTCCACCTCCTCGCCCGTGTTCTCCGGATTCTGTCGGCCTCGCTTCTTAAACTGTTCGCGCCGCTTGTCCGCGTCAATCTTCTTCTGTTCCGCCGAATTGTTCTTCTGCACCGTTATCTTCTTCAGGAGGGAGTGCTGCTGCTGCTGGATGCTGAGCAGTCGCTGCTGCGTTTCCGGGCTGTTGAGTTGTTCAAATTGTAGTTTCTCGGCTTGGTTGAACTGCGCCAGCACACGCTGGATGTCAACGCCGCGTACCACGCCCATACCCTATCATTCATGGGGCGGAGTGTACAAGTCCTTGCGCATGGAGCCGCCGCCGGGCGTAAATTCGGAGGTTGCATTTCAAACGGCATTTGTTTACCGTCACTTGCCATGAGTCCAGACGAAATGCCCGCAAAGGGTCCCGTATTGCCTTTTGAAGTGCCAAAGGATCTCTATCCTTTCGAGCACCGCTTCTTCAGTGTGAGCGGCATACGGATCCACTACGTGGACGAGGGCCACGGCGAGACGATCCTTTTCCTCCATGGGAATCCTACGTGGTCGTTTGTCTACCGCGATGTCATCCGCGGGCTGAGGAGCAACCGGTATCGCTGCGTCGCTCCGGACTATCCGGGCTTCGGGATGTCAGGCAAGCCGAAAGATTTCGGCTACACCGCCGCGGATCATGCCCGAATCATGGAGGCCTGGATCACATCCCAGAAATTGAAGGACCTGACGCTGTTCGTTCACGATTGGGGCGGCCCCATCGGGCTGTGGCTGGCCGTTCGGCATCCGGATTGGATCAAGCGGATCATCATCGCGAACACCTGGGCGTGGCCGGTTCAGGGTGATCCGCATTTCACCCGGTTCAGCCGGATCATGGGCGGAACGCTGGGCCGGATTCTCATCGGATATCTGAATGTGTTCGTCAATTCCGGGCTGAAGAAGGGAGTCGTTCGTGGGAAGGAGAGGCTGACCCCGCCGGTGATGCAGGCCTACCGAGCGCCATTCGCGAAGATGGCCGATCGGAAGCCGATGTCGATCTTTCCGGCGCAGATCCTCGCCGCCGAGGATTTCCTCAAACAGGTTGAAACCGGACTGGCCAAACTTCAGAAGAAGCCGATCCTCATCCTGTGGGGCGAGAAGGACATTGCATTCAGAATGTCGGAGCTCGAGCGTTTCAAGACGATTTTCCCGGCCGCCCGGGTCCGCTCGTTCCCGAACGCGGGTCATTTCGTCCAGGAGGACGTGCCGGAGGATGTGGTCTCCGCGATTCGCGGGTGGATGTAGGAAAAGCTCTCAGCCCTCAGCGGTCAGCTTTCAGCTTCAGAAGAACTTCCTGAATTTCGTTTTGGCGCCGGTGCGGTGTTGGAAGCGGACGGCTGAACGCCGAAAGCTGATGGCTGACGGCTTTCCTCAGTGAATCGGCGTGTCTTCTCCGACCAAGTAATCGTCCAGGTCCAGCGTTTTCTCGCCGACCTTGACCGTGATGCCTTCGCCGATCAGAATTTTCTCAAGCTTGATGTCGTGTCCCGTCAGATGGCTCCAGATGTCGACGGCGCCGGAGAGGTGAACGGTCTCGCTGCAAATTCGGCAGAGGAAATAGCCTCGATGCTGGGCCTTCTCGATTTTCCCGTCGAGCGCCTCGGAGATGATGCCGGACCAGATGTCCAAGGCCTGCCTCATCTTCATCGCCTTCCGTTCGATCCGCGCGCGGCCGGACACCCAGTTCACCAGGAGGGTCGTCTGCCGGATGCCCACCGTCACCGAGATCGCGATCTCGTCTGAGCTGCGCTCGGCGACCTCGAAGACCAGTTCCTCTTCCTCATCCTCGCCTGAGCGGGTCCTGCACCAATTGATCAGTTCGACGACCTGCCAACGCAGGAGCTTCGGGGGTTTTTTCGGAGTTGCTTGAAAAGTGGATAATGCCATCCTCACACCCTCTACGAAAAATATTCGGCACTGCTTTCGAATTCATGAGAGGACCGAGCTATGCCCGATAGCCGACATGGGCGGGGTGTCCGGGGGTTTCTGCAATCAACTGGAATACTTGCTCTTTTTATGCACTTGACACGGATTCAGATTTAGGTACACTCATAGTCAATGCGACGAGTTTTGAGACCCACGACTCTAATCCTGACGGCGATCTTCATGTTGGCCGGACCCATCGCTTCGATGGCCGCTCCAACCACCGATCTTTGCGCCCAGTCGGAATCGGCCGGATTGAAAGCGACATGCTGCGAAGGCGATTGCTGCGTGGCGAATGTCCCGCAAGCGCCTTCCCCCGCGGCTCTCCCGGCAGTGGATGCACAGCCGTTGGCGCCTTCCGCGGCGCCGCACTCCCTGGCCGTGATCGAGCTCGCGCATCCGTGGCTCGGCTCCGCGCCGGTCATGATCTTCGCGCGTAGTCCAGGTCGCACCCTCTCGCTCCTCCAGACCTACCTGCTCTAAACCTCTCTCCCGTTTCCGCGCTCGGTTCTCCCGGGCGGAGGACTGCGTTGTCTCTGCCCTGAATGCTGGAACCGGGTGCCATTCATCCCTGGACCCCGAGCGTGAGTCCACAGGTTCTACTCGCAATGGGCATCAGGGGAAAAAACGAGACTCTGAAGAGAGGTGAATGATGAAAATTGGAAGTGTTGGAATGGCGACCATCATCGGGCTTGCGGCCCTCGGTTTCCAAGGCTCGGTTCGGGCTGGGGAGAGTGTTCTTCGGCTTGAAGATGTTTTGACAGAGGTTCGCGAGAACAGTCCCCGAATTCAAGCGGCGGCGAAGATGTCCGAAGCGGCGCGCGCGCGTGTTCCACAAGCCAAGGCCTTGGATGACCCGATCCTGTCCATCGAAAACCAACCTGGCGATGAGCAGATGGTTGGAGTGGAGCAAATGATTCCGTTCCCTTGGAAGCTCAAGGCGCGAGCGACGGTGGCAGAAGCTGAATCGGACTCGGTCGACCGGATGTCGGACCGCACCGTTTTGGAAATTCTCGTCGAAGCCAAGCATGCCTTTCATCACCTTTTCCACTGGCACAAGAAGGTCGAGATCAACTTGGAGAATCAGGACATTCTCCAAAGATTTGTCCGCATTGCCGAGTCCCGCTATCTGATCGGCCGCGCCGGTCAGGAGGATGTGCTCAAGGCGCAGGTGGAGGCGGGAAAGCTCGCCAATGAACTGGTGATGCTGAATCGGATGAAGGGGGAGGAAGAAGCGAATCTGAGCCGCTTGATGAATCGATCGATGGTGGCGCCCCTGCCTCCGCCGGAGTCGTTGCACGTCATGGAGAACCACGGACTTCGCGAGGATGATCTGTACGCGCTTGCGGAGGAGAATCGGCAGGAGACCCGATCTCAGGTCTCGATGGTGCGCGCCGGGGAAGAGAAGGCGAGGCTGGCCCGACTCGACTACGCTCCGGATTTTCTGGTCGGCGCCGAATGGGGGCGCATGGAAGGCACGCTCGGGCCTGCCGGCAAACGATGGGGCGCGATGCTCGGCCTCAGCCTCCCCGTGTGGTTCACCCAAAAGCAGCGGTACGGAGTGAGGGAGGCCGACGCGATGCTCCAGTCGTCGCGGTCTGACCTTCAGGATGTTCGCAATCGTGTCCGGTTTGAGGTGAAGCAGGCCTATTTGAACGTCACCGCCTCGAATGCGCAGCTCGACATTTTCAATTCGGGACTTCTGCCCCAGGCCGAGCAGGATCTGAGGATCACCACCTCCGCCTATGAGGCGGGAAAGATGGACTTTCTCCGTCTGCTGGAGTCGCAGCGCGCGCTCCGCGAGCTGAAGATCGCGTACTTCGACGCCCTCCTCGAATACAACATGAGCTTGGGCGACCTCGAACTGGCTGTCGGCAAGGAACTTCCGATCCATACCGGAAGTCACTAAGGGGCCCTAGCATGAAGAATGGCCGGACGGTGGCGAGACGCAGGCGTAAAGCCTGCGCCTACCGAAAGAGAAGATGCCTGTTGGTAGCCGCGGGCTTCAGCCCGCGTCTTGTCGCTCGACGCTGTAAGGAGGAGCCATGAAACGAAGAACATCAATCTGCCTGTCGACTTGGGTTGCGGCGATGTTGGCGCTTTCTGCCTGCGAAGGAAAAGGAACATCCGCGCCGGAAGCGGCGCGTGAGCACGCAGTCCACGAGGAGCATGCCAGGAAGAAAACCCTTTACCAGTGCCCCATGCACCCGTCGTACACCTCCGATAAGCCGGGCGAGTGCCCGATTTGTGGAATGACACTGGTGCCGGTAGAGGAGTCCGCCGCGGGCGAGGAGGCCCCGTCGGATGTGTCCGGACGCGTCACGATCAACATCTCGCCGGAGCGGCAGCAGATCATCGGCGTCAAGACCGATGTGGCGAAAATTCAGCCGCTGACCAAGACGGTGAGGGCCGTGGGAAACATCGCTTATGATCCGGAGCTATACCAGGCGGAGAAGGAATACATCGAAAGCCTGAGCAGCCGGGACAAGACCGGAGGCTCTCCCGGCACGGTCGGACTCGTGGATTCTTCCTCGATTCGCCTGCGGCAGCTCGGTTTGAACGACGCGATGATTGCGGATCTCGCCCGTTCAAGAAAACCCTCTCTGAACTTGCTGCTCCCGGAGGACACGATGTGGGTTTACGCGCAGGTCTACGAATACGAGATCAATTGGATCAAGGTCGGTCAGTCGGTTTCGACGACATCACTCGCGCTTCCGGGCGAGATGTTCCGCGGCACGCTCCGGGCCATCGATCCCGTCGTGAATCCGGAGACTCGAACGGTGCGCATCCGGGCCGAGGTCAAGAACCCCGGCCGGAAACTCAAACCGAACACCTTCGTGAACGTGGAGATCGAGACCGCGCTGGGGAAGGGGCTGACGATCCCCCGTGATGCCGTCATCGACACCGGAGACCGGAAAATCGTATTTGTCGACCTCGGCGGGGGCAAGTTGCAACCGCGGGAGATCCGTACGGGTATTGAGCTTGCAGACGACGTGCAGGTATTGGAGGGGTTGGCGAAAGGCGACAAAGTGGTCACCTCCGCCAATTTCCTGATTGATTCGGAGTCCTCCCTCAAGGCTGCGGTCAAGCAGATGAGTGGCCATGCAGGTCACGGTCAATAGCGAGCAATACGACCATGATCGAAAAGCTGATCGAAGCCTGCGCCAAGAACCGATTCATGACGCTCCTCGTCATCCTGAGCATCGCCCTGTTTGGAGTGTGGAGCGTCAAGCACATCCCGCTGGACGCGATTCCGGATCTGTCGGATACGCAGGTCATCGTCTACTCCCGATGGGACCGCAGCCCGGACATCATGGAGGACCAGGTGACCTATCCCATCATCTCGGCGATGTTGGGCGCGCCGAAGGTGAAGGCCATCCGGGGTTTCTCTGATTTCGGCTACTCCTACGTGTACATGATTTTCGAGGACGGGACCGATATCTATTGGGCGCGCAGCCGAACGTTGGAGTATTTGAGCAAGGTTACGCCCCTGCTGCCTGAAGGCGTGAGGACGGAGCTGGGTCCCGATGCCACCGGCGTCGGCTGGGTTTTTCAGTACGCGCTGGTGGATACCTCCGGCAAGCAGAGCCTTGCCGATCTCCGGAGCTTTCAGGACTGGACGCTCCGCTACTACCTCCAGGGCGTGCCGGGCGTGGCGGAAGTGGCGCCGATCGGCGGATTTGTGCGCCAGTACCAGGTGAACCTCGATCCCAACGCGCTCCTCTCGTACAAGATCCCCATCGAGAAGGTGATGGAGGCCATCCGCAACGGCAACAACGACGTGGGCGGGCGGCTCCTCGAATTCAGCGGAAGGGAATACATGGTGAGGGGCAGAGGCTACGCCCGGAGCACGGCGGATATCGAGAAGATTGTCGTGGGCGTCAGCCCCCAATCCGGGACGCCGATTCTCGTGAAGAATCTTGGGAGCGTGGTGCTGGGGCCGGATATCCGGCGCGGCCTGGCCGATTTGAACGGCGAGGGGGACGTCGTGGGCGGAATCGTGATCATGCGCCACGGCGAGAACGCGCTCAAAGTCATCGACCGGGTCAAGAAGAAGCTCAAGGACATCGAGCCTACGCTTCCGGAGGGCGTCAAGCTGGTGACGACGTATGACCGCTCGGACCTCATCCTCCGCAGCATCGAAACGCTCAAAGATACGCTGGTGGAAGAAATGGTCGTCGTCAGCCTGGTCATTCTTGTCTTCCTCTGGCACATCCCTTCGGCCATCATCCCGATCTTCACGTTGCCCATCGCGGTGCTCTTCGCGTTTATTCCGATGTATTTCATGGGCCTCTCCAGCAACATCATGTCCCTCGGCGGCATTGCGGTGGCCATCGGGGCCCTCGTCGACGCCGCGGTGGTCGTGGTGGAGAACGCCCATAAGAAGCTGGAACGATGGATGCGGGAGGGAAGGCAGGGAGACTACCGAACCGTCCTCATCGGCGCCATCCAGGAGGTCGGGCGTCCCTCCTTTTATTCCCTCATGGTCATCGCCGTGGCGTTCATCCCCGTTTTTACGTTGGAGGCGCAGGAGGGAAGACTTTTCAGACCGCTGGCGTTCACGAAGAACTTCTCCATGTTCTTCGCCGCCATTCTTGCGATCACCCTCGATCCCGCCATCCGGCTCCTGTTCATGCGCTTCGAGCCCTTCATCTTCCGGCCGAAATGGCTCGCCAAGGTGGTGAACGCGGCCGTGGTGGGTGAGCTGCACGAGGAGGACAAGCATCCCATCAGTCGTGTCCTGTTTCGTTTCTACCAGCCGGCCGCCGAACTCATGCTCCGCCGGCCCAAGACGGTTGTGCTCGTGGCCGTGGCCATCGTCATTGCCACGGTTCCGTTCTATTTCAAGCTTGGTTCGGAGTTCATGCCACCCTTGTATGAAGGGACGCTTCTCTACATGCCCACGACGCCGCCCGGGATCTCGGTGACCGAGTCCGGGAATCTACTGAACATCCAGGACCGGATCATCAAGAGCTTCCCCGAGGTGGATAGCGTTTTCGGGAAGGCGGGAAGAGCGGAGACTTCCACGGACCCCGCGCCGTTTTCGATGATGGAAACGACGGTCGTCCTCAAGCCGGAGGCCGAATGGAGGAAGGTGGACCGGTGGTACTCTTGGATGCCGGAGGTTTTCAAGAAGCCCCTGAGGCACGCCTGGAGGGAGGCCATCACGCCCGCCCAGCTTGTGGACGAAATGGACCAGGCGTTGAAAATCCCGGGAAGCGTCAACGCCTGGACGATGCCCATCAAGGCCCGCATCGACATGCTCACCACGGGCGTACGCACACCCGTCGGGATCAAGATTTTCGGGGCGGACCTCAAGGAGATCGAACGAATCGGGGAGCACATCGAGATGGTCTTGAAGCCGGTGAAGGGCACGCGAAGCATTTTCGCCGAGAGGACTGCCGGAGGGTATTTCGTCGATTTCGATTTGAAACGCGAGGAACTGGCCCGCTACGGGCTCTCCGTCGCCGATGCGGAAATGGTCATCATGTCGGCGATCGGAGGGGAGAATGTTTCGCAGACCGTGGAGGGCAGGGAGCGGTATCCCATCAACGTGCGGTACGCCCGAGAGCTTCGGAACGACATGGAACGGCTCAAGAGAGTTCTCGTCCCCACGGAGAGCGGGGCCCAGGTGCCGATTTCACAACTCGCGGACATCCGGATGGTCACGGGTCCCTCGATGATCCGGGACGAAAACGGTAGACTCGCCGGCTACGTCTACGTGGACGTGGCGGGCCGGGACATCGGCAGCTACGTGGCCGACGCGAAGAAGGCCGTAAGGGAACAGGTGCAGATGCCCGCGGGATATGCCCTCACGTGGAGCGGTCAGTACGAGTCCATGGAGCGGGTGAAGGAGAGACTCAAGCTCGTCCTGCCCATCACCGTGTTCATCATTTTCTTCCTCTTGTACATGAACACCAAATCGCTGACCAAAACCTTCATCGTCTTTCTGGCCGTGCCCTTTTCCGCCGTGGGAGCCATCTGGTTTCTCTATGCACTGGGCTATCAATCCTCGATTGCGGTGTGGGTGGGGCTGATCGCGCTGATGGGCTTGGACGCGGAGACGGGAATTTTCATGCTCTTATACCTCGATCTGGCCTATGACGAATGGAAGGCCAAGGGCAAGCTCAAGACCAAGGAAGATTTGCGGGAGGCGATTCTCTACGGCGCGGTGAAACGCGTGAGACCCAAAGTCATGACCGTCGCCTGCGCCGCGATCGGCCTTCTGCCCATCATGTGGTCGACCGGGGCGGGCGCCGACGTGATGAAGCGCATCGCCGCGCCGATGATCGGCGGGCTGTTCACGTCCTTCATCATGGAGCTGCTGGTCTATCCCGTGATCTACGAACTGTGGCGCGGGAGGGAACTGAAGAAAGTCATGAGTCGTGCGACATGAGTCCTGAGCAAAAAAACGCCTATACAAAAGGAGAAACACATGAAACGAATAATCTCAATGGCATGGGCGGCATTTTTCATGTCGGCAGGGTTGGCCCTGGCCGGCGAGAAAGTGACGCTGCAAGGCGAGGTGCTGGATTCAGCCTGCTACATCGCCCACGGCGAAAAAGGCAAGGCGCACGAAAAGTGCGCCAAGATGTGCCTGAGAAAAGGCGCTCCAGCCGCGCTGCTGACGGACGATCAGAAGGTAATCCTCCTGATAACCAAGCACGGCGGGGAAGCGTTGTACGAGGAGTTGAGGAAACTCGGAGGGGAGCGCATCGAAGCCGTCGGCGAGAAGTTCGACAAGGGCGGAATGGTGGCACTCGAATTGGAGTCCATCAAATCGCTCCAATCCGCCTCCCCGGCGAAGGAGAAGCATGAAGAAAGCGGCCACGGTGGTGGCCACATGCACTGATCCACCGTGGAGATGACCCATCCTTGGTAGGCGCAGGCTTTATGCCTGCGGTTGTCCGCTTCAAGAGGATCAGATTGTGTCTGGAGGTGTCAGCATGAACGAAATCGTGGAGAAAGATCCCGTGTGCGGGATGGATGTGAAGGCCGGGCACGAGGCGGCCCGGTTTGATCACCTCGGCAAGACGTACCTATTCTGCAATTCCGGCTGCCGGGACACATTCGCCAAGAACCCCGATGCCCACGTAAAGCGCGAAGGGGTGATGGGCAATGGACGTGGCGCGAAACCGCACCAGCACTACCGCGTGCTGCCTCCGATGAAGCACGATTTCTTTACACCGATCTATGACTTGGGCTGCCGACTCATGGGGCTGGGAACGCGATTCCGGGACTCCATCATTGGTTTCCTGGAACTGCGCGGTGGAGAGTCCGTTCTGGATGCGGGTTGCGGCACGGGCGTCTTGGCCGTGCGGATCAAGGAAAGAGTTCCCCTGGCAAACATGACCGGACTGGACCCGACCTCCTCCGCGCTTCGAATCGCTCGAAGGCGGGCGGAGAAGCGGAAGGTTGCCGTCGAGTGGAAGGAAGGGTTCGCGGAGTCCATGCCGTTCGCGGAGGCGACGTTCGACCGCGTGGTCACGTCGCTCGCTTTCCATCACATCCCCGCCGACAAGAAGATTCCGGCCCTCCGCGAGTGTCTTCGCGTCCTGAAGCCGGGAGGCCGACTCCTGCTGGTGGACTTTTGCGAGTTGGATACGTTCGGCGCGCGGTTCTTTCTCAAGACCGTGGTCGGCTTGGAGCACTTCGGTGATCAAATCGGCCGGCTGGACGACTTTCCGCGCGAGGCGGGTTTCAGCCATATTCGGCGCGTCCATCGCGCCCACCTGGGGATTGGGTTCTACATCGGTGAGAAAGGCGCGAGCCAAGAATCGAGAGGAGGAGAAAATGAGCAAAGGGTTTAGGCTGCTCATCGCGTTCGGTATTTTTCTGGGTGCGTGCTCTTTTGGCGCGCTCACTCCGGAGAAAGTCTCGAAGCGCCTCAAGCACGGCTCGCTTGTGGCGGATCGGAGTCGGGTCTGCATGTTGCAGGATACGTACCAGGCCCAGAGCGTCCTCCCAATACCGTACAACGGGAAGACGTACTACGGCTGATGCGCGGGCTGCGTTGCCCGGTTCGGGCAAGATCCTGAGAAATTCTCGAAATCAACCGACCCCATCTCAGGGGCAAATGTGGACAAGGCCCTCGCCTTCGCCTACCAGCGCGACGGAAGGGTTTTCTATTTCGAAACACTCGAAAACATCCTGGGGTTTGACCGTGATCCAAACGCACTCGGGCGTGTGCCGGTCACCCAGGCAATTCCGACCCCCAGGATGGGGGAAGTGCCGTCGGAAGGCAGGAGCCTGGAACGGCCAATGAATATGCAAGGAGGAACGCCATGAATAACAAGAAACTTCCCACCTCACCCCTCACCCCTCTCGCCTCTCGATGCAGAGGTATTATCGAACCCATTTCAGCCATTGCCGTGGCAGGGATGGTCGTCATGATGGGCGGCATGATGGCTTTCATGGTGTGGGGCATGCCCAAGATGATGGGCATGATGCACGGCGGGCATGATGAAAAATCGCATGAGGAAGCGACGGAACATGGCGCCCACGCCACAAAGGCCGTCGATCCGGTGTGTGGCATGGAAATGAAGATCGCGGAGGACACGCCGAGAACCACCCACGAAGGCAAGACCTACTACTTCTGCTCAGGGGAAGACCTCAAGAAGTTCCTCGACGAGCCGGAGAAGTACGCGAAGCCCGGCGATCACGAGCGCAAGTAGGGCGATCAGGAGTCTCTTCCGTCCCTCCTACTCCGGATCAAAGTCCGGGGCAGGCTCCAGCAGAAATCCAGTTTGGATGCCCGCTTTCGCGGGCATGACGATCCTCTTGGGCCTGTTCATAGCCGCCGCCGATGCACGTGCCTTCGTTCCCGAGGATGGCTTCCACCCCGGCTCCAAGATGGAGATGTGGAATCTCCACGGCCATCTGTTCACCGACGTTGTAAAGAAGCATGGGTATCGCGGACGTGTGGAAGAGTCCCCGGTCGGGCCGGATGTATCCGCGGCGGCTCCAGATCCGCATACCAGAGGCCGGCATGGAATGGGAACTGACTCCCGCATTTGACGATCAGGAGTTCTCCATGATGATGAACATGATGGCGTTCTGGACGGGGACGGGATCGGTTCAAGGAAGCACGGGAGGCGTTTCCGCCACCGGTCGCTACTGCAGCATGCTGCAAGGATACGGGAAGGAGTGAGCCGGCCGGGTCACCCCATGTTTGACGGGAAAGTCGTCAAATGTTATGATATCTGACGGAGAATATGACGAAGGATGCCTTGCCCCCCGGAGTCCCCGCCATCGACCGCCTTCCGGACCTCTCGATGTGGCTCGACAAGAAATCGCATTTCCTCTTCGGCCCCCGGCAAACAGGCAAGACGTTCCTCATCCGAAGGGCTCTGCCGAAGGCAAGGATATACGATCTCTTGGACAGCTCCGTCTACCTGGCGTTGAGTCAACGCCCCTCCAGACTCGGCGAAGAAATCGCCGGGGACGACCGGCTCGTGGTGATCGACGAAATTCAGCGTCTTCCCGTTCTCCTCAACGAAGTTCATCGGTTGATCGAGGAGCGGCGGATTCGTTTCCTCCTGACGGGGTCCAGCGCGCGGAAACTGCGTCGAGGCGGAGTCAACCTCCTGGGAGGCCGGGCGCGCGTGCGGTACCTCCACCCCCTGACCTACCGCGAACTGGGATCGCATTTCGATCTGGGGCGGGCCGTATCGAGGGGGCTGCTGCCGTCGGTCTATTTCTCGGACGACCCGGCGGCGGATCTGGAGGCGTACACGGGCGCCTACCTCCAGCAGGAGATTCTCGCGGAAGGCGCCACGCGGAACGTGCCCGCCTTCAGCCGATTCCTGCGCGTTGCGGCCCTCTGCAACGCCACGGTGATCAACTTCACCAACGTAGCCAACGATGCCCAGGTGCCGCGCACCACCGTGTATGAATACTTCGAGATCCTGAAGGATACGTTGATCCTTCATGACGTACCGGCTTGGAAATCCTCGCGGAAGCGCAAGCCCCTCGTTTCCTCAAAGTACTATTTCTTTGATGTCGGAGTGGCGTCCTCGCTCCAAGGCCGTTTGCCGAGGCCGCGAACGCCCGAATTCGGCGCGGCGTTTGAGAGTTGGCTTGCCCACGAACTGCTGGCTTATCGGGACTACATGTCCGGAGAAGCGGTACGCCATTGGCGATCGGCCTCGGGCTTTGAAGTGGACTTTATTTTGGGAGACCATACGGCCATCGAAGCCAAGGCCAAAGAGAACGTTTCCCCCGGCGATCTGCGGTCCCTTCGCGCGATCGCCGATGAGAAAACGATGAAACGCCTCATCTGTGTGACTCTGGAGCCTCGGCGTCGAAGGATCGACGGCATTACCCTCCTGCCCTATCGCGAGTTTCTGATCGGACTATGGAACGGTGAATTCACCTCATAGCAGTTGGCGAGGAACGCAGGCTGCGGATGAAACCGGCGGCATGGGAGTCGTCGCGCGCACGTACGGGTTCTGGGGACGCCATCCGGCTATCTACCGATTGCTTTCCGCCCCCACGTTTCTTTTTCGCGAACGACTGCTCCGGGGTCTCGCCGTGCAAGGGTTGGGGCTACGTCCTGGGAACGTGGCGCTTGAGGTTGCCTGCGGGACGGGGCTCAATTTGGCGCGGCTCAGGGAAGCGGTCGGCGAGGCCGGCCGGGTGGTGGGCTTCGATTATTCCGCCGAGATGCTGTCCGCGGCGAAATCCCTCGCTCGGACGGAAGGATGGCGGAACGTCGAGTTTTTCCAGGGAGACGCGGCCGAGCTTTCGATCCCCGGCGGGATGTTCGACGGCGTCCTTTGCATCCTCGGACTGAGCGCCATTCCGAGACGGCGAGCGGCCCTTGACCGCATCCACGCGCTCCTTCGCCCCGGGGGCCGCCTCTCGGCCTGCGACGCACAAGCCTTCCAGGGGGCGTGGAGATTCTTGAACCCCGTCATCCGTCCCCTCTACAGGAAGACGACGGCGTGGGATCCGGACGCGGACATTCCTTCAGAGATCCGTTCCATTTTCGGGAACCTGGAAATCGGGTACTTCAACGGCGGATCGTACTTTGTGGCCGTAGCGGAGAAGCGGTGAGAGAGTCGATCGTCGAAGGGAGCATCGACATCCCCCGTCCGCCGCGGGAGGTGTGGGCATTTATCGTGAAACCTGAGAACTTCCCCGAGTACGTTGACGGCTATCGGAGCGGGGTGGTCCTGAGCGATGTGAAGGAGGGCGTGGGGCTGCGATTTCGCTGGCAGGGTGGTTCGTTCGGACTTTCCGCCGAATCCGAGGAGGAGGTCGTGGAGTGGGAGCCTCATCGGCGAGTGGCCTATCAGGGTAGGATGTCGGGGGTTTCGTTCCGTTCCGCCATGATCTTGGAGAAAGCCGGAGAGGGCACCCGTTTGACCGTGCAGATTCATTTCTCCCTCCCCGTGCCGGTGGCGGGACTGCTTGTGGGTGAACTCATCCTCAAACCGCTCGTCCGCCACTCCATCAGCCGATCCCTCCGCAACGTTCGCAACCATTTTCACGGTAGGTAGGTGTTTCGTCGCATAGCCTCTTGTTGACATTGCCTAAGCTCGACTTTTGCCATTTTTTGAAAGGTTTATGTTGGTCATGATGCGTAGGGGAGGGTCTTCAGACCCTCCCGACAAGAGGGAGCATCTGAAGATGCTCCCCTACGAA
>JACPAV010000052.1 GCA_016180645.1 Nitrospirota bacterium
GTAGCGCCCGATTTTACATCGGGCGAGAGGTCGTCCGGTATGAAACCGGACGCTACGAAGAAAAGGATCCGGCCCGCGGCAGATGTAACCCTAATGATTGAACAACCCCCAACCCGATCTGAACCCGAATCCCCTCACCCCCTCCATCTGAAATACCGCTCCAGCCATCGGCGCAACGAGGGGGTCAGCCGGGCCCGATTGTAGGCGTCTCCCAACCGCTTGATCGCCTCCGATTGAGTTGGATAGGGGTGGATCGTTGCCGCGATCTTGGCGAGTCCCACGCCGGCCGTCATCGCCAGCGAGAATTCTGAAATCATTTCTCCCGCGTGGGCGGCAACCACCGTGGCTCCGAGGATCCGGTCCGTTCCCGCTCGCAGATGGACCCGCGAAAAGCCTTCGGTTTCGCCATCCAGCACCGCCCTGTCAATCTCGCGCAATTCGACGGTAAGAGTCTGAACCGGGATTCCGCGCTCTTTCGCCTCCCGTTCGTACAGACCCACGTGGGCGATTTCCGGATCGGTGTAGGTACACCATGGGATCGTCAACGCACTCGCCTTCTTTCGTCCGAAAAACAGGGCGTTCTGGACAACGATCCGCGCCATCGCGTCCGCCGCGTGAGTGAATTTGTACATTGAACAGATGTCCCCCGCCGCGTAGATGCGCGGATTGCTCGTCTGGAGCCTGTTCGACACCTTTACGCCCGCCCTCGAATCGTATTCGACTCCGGCGGCCTCGAGGTTCAATCCCTCGACATTCGGCGCCCGGCCGACACCGACGAGAATCTCATCCACCTCGATGTGCCCCGATTGCCCGGCGCATTCCAGCCGGATCTTCCTCGAATCGCCCTGCCTCTCCACGCTCAGGATCTTGCAGCCCAGAACCAGATTCACGGCATCCTTCGCCAGTGCCGACTGCACTCGTTCCGCCGCGTCGCCGTCCTCCCGCATGAGAATGTGCGGCGCCGCCTCAAGCAGGTGTACTTTCGACCCGAACCGGGCGAACGCCTGGGCCATCTCGCAGCCGATGGGCCCGCCCCCGATGACCGCCAGCCGCGGGGGGAGCCTCGTGAGTGAAAAGACCGACTCATTCGTGAGTGAACCGGCTTCGGCAAGACCAGGGATCGGCGGCACCGCCGCCCGCGCCCCGGTCGCAAGGACGGCCTTCTTGAAATGAAGTCGTCGTCCGTCGGCGCTGATGGTGGAAGGACCCTCGAACCGGGCGTCGGCGAGAAAGACATCCACGCCGAGCTTTCGGAATCGATCCACGGAATCGTTGGGACTGATCTGCGCCCGCAGGCGTCGCATTCTTTCCATGACCCTCGGAAAATCAACCCGGCCGCCGGCAGGGATGGTCGTGCCGAATTCGTCCGCGCGCCGCACTTCGGCCGCCGATCGGGACGCGCGTATCAGCGCCTTCGAGGGCACGCATCCCACGTTCAAGCAATCACCGCCCATCAGGTGCCGCTCCACAAGCGCAACCTTGGCCCCCAGCGAGGCGGCGGCGGAAGCCGTCACGAGTCCGGCGGTCCCCGCCCCGATCACCACGAGGTTGTACCGCGATGCCGGTTCAGGATTGATCCAGTCCGGTGGATGGGCATTGGCGAGCAGGGCTCGGTTGTACTCGTCGTCGGGTTTGAGGGACGGCGACGCTTTCACGGGGTGGGCAAACTTTCACGCAGGCTGCGCCGCGCAAGGCGGGTGACAAAGAGCGTGACTCCGATCGTGGCCAGCAATCCCGCCCAATAGAACGCCTTTCCCGCGGTGCCTGCCTCCGGCGCCCTCCCCCCGATCAATTGCGTCGCTTCCGTGACCAACGATCCCAGGTATACATAAAGAAAAGTTCCAGGCAACATCCCGATGAAAGAGCCCAGGACGTACTTGGGGAGACTGATCCGCGTCAGACCGAAGGCGTAGTTGACCAGCGTGAAGGGAAATATCGGGCTGAGTCGGATGAGCACGAGGATCTTAAGCGCCTCCCGGCCGATCGCTTGATCCAGCCCTTTGAATTTCGGACTACCCGCCATGCGCCGGCTGATCCAATCGCGGGCGAGGGTTCGCCCGAGAAGGAAGGCGCCCGTGGCGCCGAGCACACTGGCCGGTGAAACGATGGCGGTCCCGACCAGCGGTCCGTACACAAAACCCGCCGCCAGCGTGAGGATCGAGCCGGGCAGAAACGCGACGGTCGCTGCCGCATAGATCACTACAAACGCCGTCGCCCCGATCGCGCCGGCGCCGCGGATCCAGTCAATGCCGGAGAGGGCCCAGTCGCTCAGCAGCACCCCGGCCCGCACCTTTCCGACTCGGCTGCCGCCGTCTCCGCAATCTCAAACGCCAAGGTCTTCGCGTTTTCCTCCGCCTCCAGCACAACGAACGAACCCGCATACGGCGCATGCCTCAATTTCGCCGCCGTATCCGTGCAAACCTCCACCGGTTCGTTTCGCGGAAACAGGTGCCCCTCCTCGTCAATCGCCGCCTTGAACGGTCCCGCATAAATAGCCCGCTGGCCGATGTACCGGCAACCGTCCTTCTTCTCGAATTTGAATCCCTCGACCGTGATGGAAGAAAAATGAAGTCCCTCCACTTCCCTCCATGGTTTCTTGTCGATCAGGCGCAGGCCGTAGAAGCCGGACTTCTCCAAACCCGCGAGAAACTCCTCCTCGGTCAGCGCCCCGGTGATGCAGGCGCCGCGGAGCTGGATGTCCCTCTGAAGTTCCATCGAGACTGTGCGATCGGACACAATATCCGAGATGACCGCCCGACCGTGGTCCCTGAGCACTCTCCACATCTCGGCGAAGACCGCTTTCTTGTCCGGCGAAAGATTGATCACGCAATTGGACATGACCAGATCCGCAGTCCGGTCTTCCACCGGCACGTGCTCCAAGTATCCCTTCCGGAACTCCACCGCGTTGTAGCCCAGGCGGTCGGCCACCTCGGTCCCACATCGGCGGGCCACGTCCAGCATTTCGTCCGTCATGTCGACCCCGATGGCGCGGCCGTTCGGTCCGACTTTCTTTGCCGCGATGAAGCAGTCGATCCCCGCGCCCGAGCCGAAGTCCACGACCACTTCGCCTTCCCGAATCCGGGCCGCGGCCACCGGCCCGCCGCAGCCGTAGAATCGGTCGATCACATCCTGGGGGATATGGCCCAAGTCCTCCGAGTCATATTTCACGGGGCAACAGAGCGCCTCCTGTGGTTCTTTCGCCGCGGCAGCGTAGAACGAACGAACGTCCTCCCGCATATGCGCGATGTCGGACGCGAGGTGGCACGACGAATGGCCCAGGGCCACGCCGTTCCGACCCCGCGTGAGCGCCGATTCCTGTCCGCAAAGGATCGCGTCGCCCATGGACCGCAAAACGACCGGGGCGTTGAAGCCCGATCGGGGATTCGGGGCACCCCCATCCCCCGCAAGATGCGCCGCCGAACTCGCCTCGCTGAGCAGGATGTCCTCCAGCGCGGTCTTATACAGATCGCAAAAGGGATCGTGGGCGTGGAAACCGTCGCCCGCGCGCCGCGACCGGCCGTTCTGGGAGTAGAAATAGCCGTGTTCAATCTCCCCCCCCCCGCAGATGAACCGCCACGTGCACGATCGGCACATCTCCTTATTGATGACCGATACTTTGCGGGTTTCGGCCAGCACTTCAGAGCTCCTCCAGATCGACTCCAAGGGCGATTCCAAAACATTCCCGCAAGACAGCGCGGGATAGCCGGCAGTCGAGGCCGACGGGAACACGCGCCCGTCGGCATAGACGCACAGGCTCTCAAAACCGGCGCTGGAGTGGTCCATCTTCACCCCGCGACGCCCGTGAATGCGGGCGCGGAAAGACTCGAAGTTGTCGACCGTCACGCCAACCTCCGCGCCCGCCTCTTTCGCTTCCCGGAGAACTTCAAGACATTCGAGCGCCGACAAGCTGAATTGACCGTTCATGGCCGCCGACCTTCCGCGGTGATGCGGCCAAATCAGGTGGTGGCTTTTCACGCCCAGGGTCGCGAGCAGACGCGTGACCTCCGCAACCTTGTGCCGGTTGGCGGCATTCACAACCGTTGTGACAATCGGTGCAAAGCCAGCCGCCTGCGCCGATCGGATTCCGCGAAGGATGGGATCGAAGCTGCCCTTCCCTCGGATCGGGTCGTTTGTTTCCGCATCCGGCCCGTCCAGGCTGATTTGGAGGACCAACGGGCGCCCGGAGTAATCCCGTAATCGATCCAGCGTCGGCCCTTTGAAAAGCATCCCATTGGTCAGGATGACCAGTTTCCGGTCGGGACGGCTCAGGACGAAATCCATCAGCTCGAAAATATCTTTGCGCAGGAACGGCTCGCCTCCCGTGAAGTAGACCTGGCCGGTTCCCAGATCGAACGACTGCCGTAGGATGGCTTTCCACTGATCCGTGGAGAGTCCCTGATCCTCCTTCGGACCGGAAGAAACGAGGCAGTGGGAACACGAAAGATTGCAGGAATTGTTGAGATGGAGCCAGATCTCGCGGAGACCCGTGAGTTGGAGAATCTCGCTTCGCCCTAGATAGCCCGGCCGCGCCGCAAACGGCTCGTCGCTCACGAAGCCCGCGCGGGCGGCATCCTTGATGAACGTTGCGCAATGGACCCAAGCGGCGGCCGTGGGTGTTCCCGTCTCAGCGGAGTACCTTCGGACAACGGCGTCGAATGACGTTGTTCCATCCAGCCCTTCGAGAATCTTCGCTCCTCGCGAATCCGTGCTGATCCAGTTCGGCCCCTCGGGATCCAGGAAGACGACCATTCCATCCCGCTCCTTCCGAACGAAATCCGGCACGTGCCAAACCGTTTGATCGGTGAACAGCATTTGCGAACGATCCATATCTCTGCCTCCCATCATAAATATTCGACGCCCAGCCAGTATGCCCCCGCCGAAAAGGCCGCGGAAAGCGGCAGCGTGATGACCCATGCAAGCACGATTTTCCGCACCACGCCCCACCGCGCCCCGCCTCCGACCGCGCCGATGCCCAGGAGCGACCCCACGGACACGTGCGTCGTGGAAACCGGCAACCCGAAGAGGGAGGCCGAGACGACAAGAGCGGCGGTGACCAGGTTTCCCGAGAGAGCCTGACCGTGATTCATCTCCGTGATCCGCCGGCTCATGGTATCCGCCACGCGTTTCGCGGCGAGCAGGCCGCCCGCCGCAATGGCCATCGCCACGAACAGATTCGATCCCGGCGAGGCAACGGCACCCGTCGCAAGCAGCAAGGCCACCATCTTCGGAGTATCGTTCAACCCTCGCGCAAAGCTCACGACGCCCGCGGATGCAAAGTGCGCGCCGCCGAGTACAGCCTGAATCGACACCCCCAGCATTCGCCCCCGGTAGCGTTCGGCGCAGGCGCCGACTGAATCGGATCGTACGGTAATCATCCTTCGCGCGATCGCCGCCCCCTCACCCGCCGGACTCAGGCCGACGGCCACCACCTGCTCTTCCTCCCCTACGCAAATGCAAAACTCCTTTTCAATCCCCAGCCGTTTTCGAGCGGAGGTCGCCACACCATAGGTCAGCACGGTCAGCACCCCGGCAATCAGCGGGGACACGAGCAGCGGCACGAAAAAGTCGAATCCGAGCGCGGACCAATGAAGGCCCGAACCCGCGGCTGCGAGACCGGCGCCCGCGAGGGCGCCCACCAAGGCGTGCGTGGTTGAAATCGGGAACCCCCTCCACGTGGCGAGCAGGACCGTCAGCGCAGCGCCGAGAGCCACGGCCAAGACAAACGAAGGTTCACCCGCGATCGCATCGGGCACAAGCCCCTTGCCGCTGAATCTCCTACCCAACTCGCCCGCCAGGAAAATCGCCCCGAGCGATCCCGCCAGCGTGGCCGCCGTCGCCCACGTCAACGCGCGCCGGTAATTCGCCGTCCCGCTCCCGACCAGCGTGGCCACGCCCTTGAAGTTGTCATTCGCTCCATTCGCGAACGCAACCAACATCGCCACGACGATCAGTCCAATCTCCAACATGATATCCGTCCGTGGTCCCGCCACCCCCATTCGTTACGCCCATGGACGGGCCGCACCCGAAGCTGCTCAGAGGCGCCCGGAAGGCATCTCAATGCTCTGCGCGGGGTGCGCCGTGGTCCTCCTGTCAATCAGAGACCGCAGAACCTCCGTCGATCCTCAAAAAGCAAATTCCCAGCCGATCCTGGCGGCATGCGCCTCCACCGCATCAGATCCCGACGACCTCATGTAGTGATATTCGGCAACCCATCGCTGAAACTCCCACGGCGAGGCAAACCCCACGGTCACGGCGCGCGTCCCGCCCCCTCGGGCGTCCGAAGGATCGAAGAAGTCATAGCGAACCAAGGGCGTGAAATTGTCCCACAGGGCGATATCGACTTCACCGAAGAATCCCTTGCTGTTGATCGGTACCCTTTCGCCACCCGATTCGACCATGTCCCGCCCCCCCCCTATTCCGGCGAGCAGATGCAGTGCGTCGATGGGAGGATAGTTCGCAACGATGGCGCCGCGCCAGAAACCGTTTCGAAAGGTTTCGGAGTCTGGGTCAGATGCGTCCTTGGGTTCGTCCACGCTCCCCAAGTATCCAACGATTTCCACGGCCCCGCCGGTGTCTCCGACAAACTGAACGAGGTTGAACGCCGCGTCCACGCGGTTGTTATCTCTGGAGAAACCTGCCGTTCCGCTCCCATCTGAGGCAAGCCCGTTGAAGACCGTGATGGAGGCCAAGGTATCCTCACGGCCGCCGCCGAGCATCACCCCGATCTGGCTCGGATACGCGAAGGAAAAAGTCTTTCCCGCGGCGGGTGTGGCGGTTACAAGGGGTTCCGTAAAAGTGACGGAGTTGTCCAGGCCCGCCCATCCCTCCACGGGATGCATGATCCCGGCTTTGACCTGGAAGAACCGATCTTCCTGCCCGAACGTGGCGCGCACATTGCCCATGTGGACGTCCGCCTTTCCGCTGTCCGCGGCGAGCCGCACGTCGAAAAAGGTTGAGTAGTACCGCCCGAACGGCGCGCTGGAGAAAATGTCGACTTCAGGCGCGGAAAAACCGATCCTGGTCTTGGAAGAGTCCGTTCCCAACACCCCGGCCGTTTCCGCATCTCGTCTGGGAGACTTCTCTCGGCGGATTGGAGCGACCCCGAGCGGGATGGAGCCGATGTTGACCTCCGCCGCGGGGACGGCGTCTTCTTTGTTGCAGAAGATCGTGATCCCCGTGCTCCCTCCGTGGGTGTGACCGGGGACATCCACACTCTCCACGAACACCTCCTTGTCCACGCACCGGGAGGAGCGAGTCACATTGAATGACAGGCCGCCCTTCATGGCGAAAGCATCGAGGAGCCGTTTGAGACCGGGGCCTTCTTCGCCGTTGATTTCTTGAGGAGTGCGATAGCCCATCGCGCGGAACATGAACCCGAATTTGTTCAGCCGGGGCCAGGAATCGTGGCAACGATGACACGGCATCTTTTCGCGGCGGGCGAAAGCGGGGATGGCATGGGCCTCCCGCGGGACGGCGTGCCAGGCGGTCATCGCCAACGCCAGGCCCGCCATGATCCGGGCGGTGCAGCTACCCAGCCTCAGTCGTAAGGGGTGGGCGCCAGTCATCTTGCAGCGCAGCCGCTTTCCGAATCCAACGCCGGAATTCCGGATACGCATCCAGTATGAGTTTCCAACCCGCTCGACTGATAAAGGTGACCCCCACCTTGCCTGCCGCCTGCGTGGAAACGGTGAGTTCGCTGTTGCTCATCAGCGCGTGAACTCCCAGGAGGCACGGCTCGCTGCAATCTCCTACCCCGGCGCCTCCTCTGAGGAACGAAAGATGTCCGGTTTCGTGCAGGTAGACTCCGAGTGGCCGATGACCTTCATAGGCGATCACCTGACCCGACCGGAAACATTGTCCGGTACCTCGGCCTTTGATTACGAAGGCAAGGGCGGGACTCGGAAGGCGGCTAATGGGGATGGTGGGCGCCGGGATCGAAAGGCCCGATGGCCCTCGAATCTCCGGCGCCTTACCACAGTCCCCTGCCCTATGAGATGCGGCCGCATGCCCGGCCGGATTAGAGCCTATCCCAAAACCTGACGAGGGAGAGGCGGGTTCCGCGGAGCCTGAAGGCTCCGCTACAGGTGAAACACAGCTTCTCCGTAGCGGGCCCTTTAGGGTCCGCGATACGTTTTGGGACAGGCTCTCAGAAGAACACATGGACCATGCCGATGACCTCGCTGATGCCGCCAATCGGATTGTCGGATCGGGCCACGGAACGGCGGTACAGCATTTTGAACTCGAGATACGGAATCGGGAACATTTCGAATCCGCCGCCGACGCGGTGAACGAGATCGCCCTCCAGGTCGAAATCCGGGTTGGTGTATTCATAGAGTCCTTGGATTTCAAGACCCCGCCTGACGATGACGTTGGCCTCCTCATAGAGGACCCATCCCCGAACGGTTTTCTTCGCGCCCAGATCGCGGTTCGAGAACCAGTCGGCCTCACCGAGGTACCCCAAGCGCCCGTAGGACGCGCCCCAGATGACGCCGTCCCGCACGGCGATTCTGCGGGGCGACTCTTCGGCCGTTTCACGGCTGCCGGTGAGATTGTACAGACTGGACAGGCCGAGCATGATCGGGACTTGGCCGAGACGTGAGCCATATTCGACGCGGGCGGTTGCGGCCTTTTCGGTATTGTTGTCTTGGTTGACTTTGCCTCCCACGCCGTTGAACACGTCCAACTGGACGAGGAACGGGCCGGGCCGGATTCCGAATTCAATGCCCGTCTCTTTCTCGCGCGGCGCGAAGCCGATGTCCTCCCGCACGAACGTGCGGTGGTTGTCGAGCCGCCAACCGTAGGTGGGAATGAACCGGCCCACTTTGACGAAGCTCCCGGCCCAGGGGAGGGAGATGATTCCCATGGCCTCATAGGTTCCGTTAAGACCTTGGTCGTAGTAGAGGTTCAGCCGCTCGTGCAGTTTCGCCGAGGCGTATAAATCCGCCTGCATCTGGAAGAAGGAGCTCGTGCTGGTGACGCCCTCTTCCTGGGATGGGATGTAGATGTATGCCGAGCGAGAGTCGGCTCCAAGGCGAAGCGGGCCGACCTCCGGCGGGGCCCAGACTTTTCCGATCCGAGTCAAGGGCAGGTCGAGCCGTTCGTACACCTGGCTTCCGTACGCGTTCCGCATCCCACCGCCCGAGGGATTGACGTGGCAGGCGCCACACGTCATGCCCTCCCGTACGGCAAACCGCGGCAGAGCCGACGCCGACGCGGAGCCCAGCAGCCACAGGCTCAGGATGAGCGAAATCCGTCGAATCATCTGGGTCGTTCCAGACGGATTTCGGCGCGCGGCGCCGCGGAGAGCGGGCGGATTCGGATCCTATCCGCCGCGCCGGCATATCCAAACGGATCGACTCCCGCTTTCAGCATCCCGGCGTACGGCGTGTCCGAAGGGTCCAGATCGACCGATGCGCCGACCACGTAGTCCCCCGGCGGCAGGCCTTCAAACCGGACCGTGGTTGGGAACGAGTAATCTTCGATGAGCTTGTATGCGAGCGGGGCACCTGTTGGAGGGTGAGACTCGTAGACGGCTACGGCCAGGGGCTGCCCCGCCCGCGCAGTTTTTCCGTGGTAGTCGATGATGACGTCGAGGGAGCCTTCCCCGCCCCCCACCTGCCCGCCGCAACTTTCGAGCAGGCAGACAAGCGCCATCCCTATTCCAAGCCGAAGAATCTTTCCCAAAGTCCTTTCTCCTTTCCAAGCGAGCGAACGTAATGAACGACGTCCCATAGTTCCTCCGGACTGACCAAATCCTGGTGGGAGGGCATGGGAGTGCCGCAGATGCCTTGGACGATCACGCGGTAGAGATCCGTGTTCGTCCCGCCGCTCTTGAAAAGCGCCTTTGTAAAGTCTCGCGGGCGGACGGATCCACCCCAATCATCTTTCAGAGTACCGGCCGAGGGGCCGTCCCCGCGCCCCGAGGGGCCGTGACATTTTGCGCACTCCAGGTCTTCGAAGACTTTTCGGCCTCGTTCGATCCCCGGGGCGTCCACCGCCGTTTCGGGCGGGACGCCGGAGGCCCCGGCGGGCCTGGGGGATGACGTAATGAGTTGCAGGACGAAAGCCGCCACGGAGGAAATCTCTTCATCGCTCAGCATGCCCGCCCATCCGGGCATTTTCGTGCCGGGGAGGCCATCCCTGACGATGCGCTCGATGTCCTCCCGCTGCGGAAGCGAGCCGCACGGCGTGGTCTGGAATTTGAGAACCCCTTTCCGGAAGTCGCGCGGGCGCGGATTCATGTACGAAGAAACATCGCCCTGTCCGTCCCCTTCGGCGCCGTGGCAGGCGGCGCAGGCATTGCGGTAGGCATCCCGGCCTTGGATCAGGCGCAGAACCGCGTTGTCCGCTCCGGCTTCACCCCACGCGGGGCCGCCCAGGCAACAGATCCCCGTCAAAAGTACCACGGCTGCGTAAAACGCTTTCATCCTCGCCTCTATTTGGAGGGGTTCTTCGAGCCTCTAACAGAATGCCGATTCGTAGGGGAGCATTTTCAGATGCTCCCTCTTGTCGGGAGGGTCTGAAGACCCTCCCCTACGCATTCTGTTGCTCCTTCTTGTCGGGAGGGTCTGAAGACCCTCCCCTACGCATTCTGTTAGACGCACTTATTCCTCTACGATGAGGGTTCCCTTGAGCTTTGGGTGGATCGTGCACCACTGGTTCTGGCAGGAGAACCCGTAGCGCCCCGGGGTGTCGGCGCTGAATTCCACGGTTCCGGACGGCTTTGCGGCCGACAGCTCCGTCTCGGGCAGACTCAGCCCTGAGAACGCGATGATATGCACGTTGTCTCCTGTCGTATCGCTATTGACGAACTTGATACGCACGCGCGAGCCTCTTTTCACGGTCAAGGTGAAGCCTTTGGGCACGCCGCCAAAACCGTTTGACGTGATCTCTACCGTGATATCCGAAGAGGTCGGGCCCGCCGCGGCGGCGGACGGCGCCGGTTGACCCGCGGCAGGTTGTTCGCCTGTCGGGGCGGTGGGAGCGCTGGGCTGGGCCGCCTGAACGTCCGGCCCGCTTCCGGCGATTTGATGGCCTTCGTGTTCGCTCGAATCCACGGCTTGGAAGTCGGCCACGTCGATGCGGGCCAGCGGGGCATCCTCCAATCCGCACGCCGGGGCCGCGGTAAGAGCCGCGACCGCCAAGGCATACCCGTATCGGCAAGGTGTACACATCACGGCGCTCCTCCCCGCTACTTCGACCGGAAGACGTTGACGCTGACTTTGTCCGTCTTCCACACGATCTCTTTGACACCGAGCAGGTCTTCCTTGGCCGTCCTCGCGCTGCCGTGGAGGCCGGACTGATCGGAGAGAACCTCGCCGGCCAACGAGCCGTCGGAGTTGACGGCGTATTTCACAAAAGAGCCGTTGTGGGAGCTACCCGTGTGGTTGATGGTCTTTTTGATCTCGTTTTTCGTCAGGTCGAAGACCACATCGCGGAAGTTGGAGTTGTAGCTGATCCAGAGTTCATTCCTGTCGGGATTCGGATGGAGGATTCCATGGTCGCCCCGCAGGCAGTGCGTCTCGAAGGTGTCCGACGGCGCCATGGCCACCGGATCGACGAGGCCCAGGGCTTTCCCGCGATTGTGCGACGCCTCGCCCTTCTCCACCACATAGAGTTGGGTGTCGTCCCAGTTGAGATGGATGCCGTACCCGCCGTGGACCGCGGAACGCGAGGTGCCGATCATCTTCATCGTGACGTTGTCGATCTTGAAGATCTCGTCGCTCCCGCCGTCACCGACGTAGGCGTACTTCCCGTCCGCGGTGAAGGCCGTCCAGATCGGATCAAAACCGACGGTGAAATACTTCACGGGCTTCCAGGTTTTCATATCCACGATCGCGACGCTGCCTTCCAGCTTGTGCCGGATGTCCGGATCCGATATGGGGCCGGGAGGGAGGCCGACGTAGAGGTGACGACCGTCCGGATGGGGGAAAGCCAGGTAGGGATTGCCTTGAACATCCTCGCTCCTGAAGCCGCCGACCACGCGATTATTGTCGTTCGGATCGAGAACGTAGATGCCGGAACCCGGCTGGATGCTGCCGGGCACCTGCCAGTTGAAGTTTTCAACAAGCACGAGATCCTTGCGCGTCTCCCCGTCATAGTAGTTCACGGTTCTGACGTGATGGGGATAGCTGCTGGTTTGAAGAATCTGATGCATTTTGAGCGTTTGCGCATTGACGATGAGAAGTCGCCCCGCCTCCTTGATGGGTTTCGCCATGTCGCCCGTCGGAATGTAGAAGAATTTTCCGTCGGGCGAAGCGGCTGAACCGTGATCCTCCCACAACTTCTTCGGATCGACTCCATCGAGTTGGAACTGTTTTTCCACGATAACCTCATAGGTGTCTGCATCGACTACGACGAGTCCCGGAGTTTGCGTGGGCGAGGGGAACCCGCCATAGCCGGCCCCGTTCGTGGTCATGTATATGAGAGGGTGCTTCGCCGCATCCCACGCCGCATCCCCGCTGGAGTCGTATTGCGCCATCAGCTTGATCTCCAGTTTCTGGGAGAACGTGGTGTCCCAGCCGGTCGGTGATGTGGCCGGCGTGGACGTTCCGCCGGGAACGACCACGGTGTCCGTGGACGTGGGGACCGGAGTTCCTTTCTGGTCCGCGCTGCCGGAAGCGGTTTTGTCCTCCGTGCCGCAGGCGAAAGTGACGGCCATGCTGACGACAAGCAGGGCAAACAGGCGCGATAATTTGTTCATGGGTTTCCTCCTTCGAGGGTAGGGAATACAGAGTTACGATTTTTCATCCTCAGGCGTAAGCGCAACCGCCGTACCAAGACCGGTGGAATGGGAAATTCGAGCTATCTTGAGGAGTTGAATTGTCGAGCGGGGCGCTCGACATGAAAGAACCGTTACGAGTTCGTAACGTGTTTCAGGGGGCGAGGTTACGACTTCGTAACGTCGCCGGCGGGATCAGGCTTGCCGGTGGGGAGCCACAGCGTGATGCTCGCGCCCCCGCCGAGTCGATCCCCGATTTCGATGTAACCTCCGTGGGCCTTGACGATCCCAAGCGTGACGGACAGTCCAAGTCCGGTCCCTTCACCCTCCGGCTTCGTCGTGAAAAACGGCTCGAAGACTCTCTCGCGAATCTCTTTCGGAACGCCCGGACCGTTGTCCGCTATCTGAATGCCGATCCTGTTCTCCTGATGCGCAAAGTTGACTTCGACCATGCCTCCGCTCGGAACCGCGTGAATGGCATTGAGGAGAACGTTCATGCAGGCCTGGCGAAGCTGTCCGCGGTCCGCCAATACAAGAAATCCATCCGGCCCGCCCGGGGTGGGAGCCCACAGTTTGCGCGACCGGATGGCCTTCGCTTTCATGGTCGGCGAAAGCAGGTCGAGGCAGTCGTCAACCAAGGCCGGAAGACCTACCTCGGTCGGATGAAGATTGTCCGGGCGGCTGAATCGAAGGAGTCCTCTTACCGTGTCGGCCATCCTTTCCAGGCACTCGCGCATGATTCTCATGTACCGCTCGCGCCGCTCCGGCTTGAGATCATCCTGCTCCAGTGCCTTCAGGGCATTCATCAAGCCGGAGAGGGGATTGTTGATTTCGTGGGCGACGCCCGAGGCCAGCAGACCGACGGCGGAGAGTCGTTCCGTCATGGCCATTCCCCGCTGTTCGGCGTCTTTTCTCGCGCTGATGTCGCGGCAAAGCGCCAAGGTGCTGAGGAACTTCCCATGCGGGTCGCGGATGGCGATGGCGCTGACCTCCATCGGAATCCGTCGGCCGTCTTTCGTGATCACGGCCGTTTCATGCGAAGAGAAACCTTTCTCGCGAACCCGGGTGTGCGCTTCCACGTTCGACTTCATGGCGTCGGGCGCCACGATATCCGCCATACTCATCCCGAGAATTTCCTCCTTGGTGTACCCGGTGAGGTCAAGCATTTTCTGGTTGACCCGCGTGGGGCGCCGTTCGGCGTCGGTGCACCCCACGGCGTCGGGAAGCAACTCGATCAGTTGATCGATCATCCCTTCCGACGTGTACCATCGCTTGGCGGTCTCGGTGTGTTGCTGTTCAACTTCCCGGAGGAGAGCTCGGTCGTGGTCCGAGAGGTTGCCCATGAGGAAGCTGAGCGTGCCGATGATGCCGACCGGAAGAATGGCGTCGAACCAAGTGGGGCCGGCGCCGACCCGTGAGGCCTCCAGCAGAAAGAAGATCAAGGCGGCCGCCGCGCCGAGGGCGAACACACTGCCCTCCCGTCTTCCAAAGTAGTAGCTGTGGAAAGCGCAAAAGAGGTAGAGCGCCGGCACGAAATCGCTGCGGAATCCGTCGGTCAGATGGATCAGGACGGCGAGGAACGCCAGATCGATCCATCCGGCGACGAAGTAGAAGTGTCTCTTTTCCCCGAGGAGGGGCCAGGCCAGGAGGTAAAGCGCCACGCTGGCGGCGGCGAAAAGGCCGAAGAGGAACCCGATGATCCGGATCGCCTGAAAATGTTCGCGGGCGGACAGGACGAACACCAATCCCCCGCCGAAAGCCAGAATGCGGAGGACGAGAAAAGCTGCGTCCTGGCGGTCGCTATCCGTCCTGCCGGGGAGCTTCATCCTCTTCCTCTTTTTCGGCGGGTGGATTCAGCCCGTGTTCGCGCAATTTCTCCCAGAGCGTCTTGCGCGAGATGCCCAGCAGGTCGGCGGTCTCCTGCCTACGCCATCCGGTGGATTGCAGAGCTTTGGAAAGGTACTCGCGCTCGAACGATTTCAAGACCTCCTCCAAACCGCGCGATCCCGGCGCCATGTGATCCGGGAGCAAGGCGTTCGAGCTGGTGCCGCGAACCGCTTCGGGAAGGTGCGCGGCGTCGATCTCACCGCCACGGGCCAGGATGGAGGCGTGTTCGATGGCGTGTTCCAGTTCTCTGACATTGCCGGGCCAGGCGTATGCGGTGAGGGCCGCCCAGGCCGTGGGCGAAATGTCCTGCCGGGATGAACCCTGTTTGGAGGCCAGCCGCCCGAGGAAGGCGGCGACGAGAATCGGGATGTCGTCCTTCCGATCCCGAAGAGGAGGCACCTCCAGGCAGACGACATTGAGCCGGAAATAGAGATCCTCCCGGAAGCGGCCCTCCTTGCTTCGCCGGCGAAGATCGACATTGGTTGTGGAAATGATCCGGACATTCACCTGAACGCTTGCATTGGTCCCGAGAGGCTCGAAGGTCCCCTCTTGGATCACGCGGAGGAGCTTGGCTTGCGCCGGAAGAGGAATCTCCGACACGTCATCCAGGAGCAGGGTGCCTCCGTCCGCGGCCTTGAACCTCCCGTCGCGTCTCTTCACGGCGCCGGTGAAGGCCCCCCGTTCGTATCCAAAGAGTTCCGCCTCGAGGAGGGTTTCCGGAAAAGCAGCGCAGTTCACGGCCACGAAGGGTTTGGCCTCACGCGAGCTGAGCCGGTGAACTTCCCTCGCCAGCAACTCCTTTCCCGTCCCGGTTTCGCCATTGATCAGGACGTTGGATTCGGAGGCCGCCACCACACCGACTTGGTCCAGGAGAAAACGCATCCGGGGCGAGCCGCCCAGGATTGTCCGCGAAGCGTCCAGTTCGCTCAGACGCCGCCGGGCCTCCTCGAGTTCGGAGCGCAGCCGGCTCTCCTCCTGGATTCGGCGGACTCGGATGAGCAGCTCATCGCGGTCGAAGGGCTTGGTGAGGTAATCGTAGGCGCCCTGCTTGACGGCCTTCACGGCATCGGTCACCGACGCGAAAGCCGTCATAAGAATCACCCGCGTTTCCTCACGGCTTTGCCTGATCAGGTGGAAGAGGCTCAAGCCGTCTACCTTGGGCAGACGAATATCCAGAATCACGAGATTGTAGGAGCGGGCTCTCATTTTTCGCTGGGCTTCGGCGCCGTCCGCCGCCGTGTCCACCTCGAACCCTGAATCGTGGAGGAAATCCGAAAGCGTCAGGCGAAGGGAGGCTTCATCCTCGGCAATCAAGATGGTGAAACCGGCTGAATTCGCCAAGGCCGGTTTCCGAGCCCCACCGTCTTTTTCCTTGCCTACCATGTCGCTGGAAGAATCATCCCGCAATTTCCATTCCAGCATGGTGCTCACGTTGATGACAGGTTCGCTCCAAAAGCGAATCCTTGACATGACGCAGATCAATGAACCTGAGTGAGTTTGAATGGACGGGCCTGCCGTGATAGGGGTCAGCAGCAGATGGATCGGAAACAAACGGGCGAAGCCTTCCTGAAAGACATGCCGGCGCTCTACCGTTTCGCCCTGCGGCTCACGCGTTCGCCCCAAGACGCGGACGAAGCCGTCTCACGAACCGCCCTGCGCTCCCTGGAAAAGGCCGAGGCGTTCAGAGGCGAATCCTCCATTCGCACATGGATTTTCGGGATCCTGATCAACGTCGTGCGCGAGATGCGGAAGGAAGGGTGGCGGGAGGAGTCGCTGGACGAAGGTCCCTACCCTCCCAACTCCGAATTCGACGACGGTGGGCGGAGGCTCCAGCCGGCAACCGAACAAGGCGACGATCCGGAGCACGTCCTTCTGCGAACCGAAGGCGTCGAACGCATCCGCAACGAACTGGACACTCTACCCCCCCTCCAACGGAGCGCCTTCCACCTCCGATTCATTGAGGGATGGGAAATGGAGGAGATCTGTAACGCCCTCCAGATCAAGGCCACGCATTTGAGGGTCCTGCTCCACCGGGCACGACTGCGACTGAGAGAACGCATGATTGATTACGTCAAAGGAGAATCCAAGTGATGATGCCCACGATGCTCATGGGTACTTGCCGGGAGACGTCCCAGAACATCGGCGACTATCTCGACCGCGCGATGCCGCTCGCCCGGAGGCTCAGGATTCGATTCCATCTCTCCCTCTGCCCGGACTGCCGCAAATGGATGGCCGGCCTCAAGGCGACGATGGCCGGAATCGGCCTGGCGCGGGCGTTGGAACTCTCCGCGCAGCCGCCGGCCGAACTCCGCGCGAAAATCGAACGCATTTTCACGGCGTAACGCCCGCCCTCCTTCTGCCACCCACCCTTCGATCATGGGTGATTGGAGCGAGTTTCCGGCAACGCTGAGAGTGCAGCTCAAACTCTATCCCTATCGGTCAGTCAAGGATGCCCCTTGGTCACCCCTCCGCAAGCCCCTTCGCGAATGCACCGTGGCCCTCATTTCGTCGGCGGGCTTCGTTCGTCCCGATCAAACCCCGTTCGACAAATCCGCCCTCGGCGGCGACTCGTCGTTTCGAGAATTGCCTGCCGATACGGATTTGGCCGGCTTGAAGGACACCCACCGCAGCAAGAGCTTCGATCACTCTGGGTATCGCCGGGATCCGAATCTCGCCTTCCCCCTGGACCGGCTCAAGGAACTGGTCGCTGAGGGGTTTATCGGCGGCATCGTGGATACGCATTACAGTTTCATGGGATCTCTCACAGCGGTCGGGAAGTTCGTGAAGGCAACGGCGCCGGAAATCGCCCGTCGCCTCGTTGCGCAGCATGCCGATGCAGCTTTGCTTGTACCGGTGTGACCGCTTTGCAATCAGGCCGTGGGCCTGATGCAGGGGGAAATCGAGCGGGCGGGCATCCCCACCGTTTCCATCAGTCTCCTCAAGGACATCACGCTCAAGGTGAAGCCACCCCGCGCCCTTTGGGTGCCCTTCAATCACGGCTACCCGCTGGGTGAACCGGACAACCCCGCGATCCAGAAGGAGGTGCTCCAGGCGGCTCTTTCCCTCCTGACGGAGGCACAAACCGCTCCCGTGATTCTCCGTGATTTCGTATCCCAACCAGGGGCCCAACCCACCCAGAGGTAAACCTCATGTCCCGCAACCCGGCTCCTCGCGATGCCCCACGCAGGGCCCTGCCACGGATGGGTCGCGTAGGTCCTTGACGCTCCCGAGCCACGTTTTCTGGACGTGCTTTCTTTTCCGCGGAAGGAAAGAGAAGTGGTGGGCCATGGCGGGATCGATCCTTCCTGATGCCCCTTACGTCATCCCCCTGCTGGCGGGCGGCGTCACCGGCGCGTTGGATGTCTGGGCGCACTGGTGGAACCATCCCGTCACGAGAATCCTCCACTCCTATCCCATCGTGGGCGCGACCTTGATCCTCTCCCTCCTGCTGAAGCGTCGTCGAACGGCATTTCTTCTCGGAGGAATCCTCCTTCACGCCTTCTTCGACATGTGGACCCATGTGAGCGACGCGTATCCCGTGTTTTATCCGTTCAGCGAATTTAGGTTCCCGACCCCGTTCTCATATTGGGAAAAGGCGCACCACGCGCCCGCGCTGAGGATCGTCAATGGCCTGCTGGTGGCCGCCGCGGCGCTTTACTTGTGGAGGGAGAGGCGATCGCGCCGCGCTGAGTCCGGGCCTGCCTGTCAGTCACCGAGCCAGTCTTCTGGTAACGGCGTCTCTTAAGTGCGTCCAACAGAATGTGTAGGGGAGGGTCTTCAGACCCTCCCGACAAGAGGGAGCATCTGAAGATGCTCCCCTACGAATCGGCATCCTGTTCGAGGCTCTAAGTTTCGGATCGCGCCGAGCTGAAACGTGGTCACCTCTCAGTGACTCGAATCTGACGGATCGTTACATCCACGGCGAAGATTCGCGCCGAGTAACGGTTTGTCGCCGCGCGCCACGAACGAACGAAGCCATGAAAACACATATCGCGGCTGTTGGCGCCCAGGGCCGTTCGTATCATTGTGAAAAGGAAGCCGCCCATCTCAGGAATTAGGAGGTATTTATGAAACGCTCTTTACGCAATCGAGTGTCTTTGCTCTTCGCGGGAGCATTCTTCCTCTGGGCGGCGCAAGCCGGCGCGGCCCGGGCCGGCGACGTCCGATCATCCTGTAGAACTTTTGGCACGATTGGAGAGGTGGGCCTGAAAATGTAGTCACGGATTTCCTGGGCTGGGTCGTTGGATTTCGGATACTCTTCCGGAAGGAGGAAGACGATGGACGACGCAGCGCAGACGGTGAAAGGGAACGGGGAATCGGCTCACGGGCTGATCCAGAAGGTCAAGAGGGCGACGCGGAGGCGGTTTGGGGCGGAGGAGAAGATTCGGATTCTCCTGGAGGGGATGAAGCGGGAGGTTTCGACCTCGGAACTTTGCCGGAAGGAGGGGATTCATCCGCACGCCTATTATTCGTGGCTGAAGGACTTCATGGAGGCTGGGAAGTCGAGGCTGAGGGGGGATTTGAAGCGGAGCGCGACCGAGGGGGAGGTGGAGAGCCTGCGGCGGGAGAACGAGAGGCTGAAGGTGATTTTGGCGGACCCGGTTCTGGAGAACACCCTTTTGAAAAAAAGTCTGATCGGGTCGGAGATCGATGGACTTACGCGATGACGGCTGCCGAGAAGGCGAGCCTGATCGACCGGGTCGAGGGGAGCCGGTGCAAGAGGCGGCTTCTCCGGGCGCTCGGGATACCCGACTCGACGTACTACCACTGGGTGCGGCTTTACCGGGAAGGGGGACCGAACGCATTGGATAAGCTTTTGCCCGTGGCCCGGACGATCTGGAACCGGATCACGCCGAAGGAGGAGCTGAGAGTCCTGGAGATCGCGCGGGACCTCCCGGAGCTCTCTCCCCGGCTTCTGTCCGTAAAGATCACGGATGAAGAGGAGTTCGCCATCTCGGAGTCGAAGGTCTACGAGATCCTGAAGAAGAACGATCTCATTCGGCCCCGGCCCTTGCCGGAGCTTCCGGCGAGGTCGGAGTGGCCCCACAAGACGAGGAGGCCCAACGAGATCTGGCAGATCGACGCGACGACGTTCTTCGTGGCGGGATGGGGGTACTACAAGCTCATCCCCGTTCTTGACGACTACTCCCGGAAGATCCTGGCGTGGGACCTCCTGCCGGACGAATCGGCCGGTTCGATCTCGAACGCGGTGGAGCAGGCGGTGGAGGCGACGGGAATACCGGAGCGGCCGGAGCACGAGAAGCCGACGCTTCTGTCCGACAACGGATCGGGCTTCATCTCGTGGCTCCTGGCGGACTACCTCAAGGCCCACGGCATCCGGCACATCTTCGGCAAGCCCTATCATCCGCAGACGCAGGGAAAAATCGAGCGGTTCAATCGGCGGATCAAGGAGGGCGAGTGTCTGATCGTGTATCTCAGCCCCGGAGACCTCAAGGAGGCCCTCAAGCTGGCCATCGTGCGCTACAATGCCACACCGCACGAGGCGCTGAAAAACGTGGCGCCGAACGACCTGTACGCCGGCCGCCAGGAGGAGATCCTCAGGCGCCGGGAGGAGAAAAAGAAAGCGACCTACGCCCGTCGCAAGGAGTATAATCGGGGCGTGAACAACGGTCCGGCTCAGCCCGGAAAGTGTGACTAAGAAAAATGGTCACTTCTCCAAAAAGGTCAAAAGACGTACCCATGCAACCCATGCGCCGGGAAAAAGATCAAGTACATGAGGGACAAGTCGGCCCGTCAAAAGGACCCGAAGAAGCTGATCGACATCGGGGCAAGGCTCTGGACCGATCGCAACCTCGGAAAGACCGGCGTTTCGTGCGATACCTGTCACGCGAACTACAAGACTTTCAAGAGCACGGTGACGCAATCCTTCTCCCATTTCGTGGAAATGGCGGACGACATCGTCACGCTCGATCAGATGATCAACGTGTGCATGGAGAATCCGATGGGCACGGAACCGCTCGCGTGGAATTCGACGGAACTGAGCGCGCTCAACGCCTACTACACCGAATGGATCAAGGGCTACAAGGCGCCCGCCAACCCGTGCGGCATGAAGAATCCGTGCAACCCCTGCGGGAAGCGAAAGTAGAACACAAGAGAGTCATTACCCTCGGGTAACGCCATGAGCGTCACGGTACGGCTCTATTCTGATTTCGTCTGACCCTTCTGCTTCATTGCGGAGCAAAGCAGCCTGGTCAGGCTGCAACGGGAATTTGAAATCGAAGTGGACTGGAGGGGCTTTGAGCTTCATCCGGAGATTCCGCTCGGCGGCATGCCCATCGAGCGCTATTTCCCCGGCCACAAGTTGGAAGGGGTGCGAAAATACCTTCATGACTTTGCGCGAAGTTTCGGTGTTGAAGACATGAAGGCCCCGGGACATCTCCCGAATACGAGGCGCATCCTGGCCGTTTCCGAGATGGCGCGGGATCTCGGCAAGCTGGAGCCCTTCCGGGAACGGGCGATGAACGCCTACTGGCGTGAGGGGAGGAACGTGGAGGATATGGAGGTGATACGCATAGTGGCGGCTGATTCCGGGCTGGACGCCGAGGCCGCGGCCCAGGCCGCTTCCGATCCTTCCTACCTTGCGCGGGTGGAGGCGATGCGTGGAGAAGCGAGCGAGGCGGGAGTCACCGGCATCCCCACCTTCTTTTTTGACGACCGGATGGTCGTCGGCTGTCAGCCCTATGACGTGCTGACCAAGGTGGCTGTACACTCGGGCGCCAAGCGGCGTACGCTATGACCTCTCGAGTACGGGCTGGGAAGCCGCCCGCCCGCCGAGAGGATTTCTCATCATCCTTCAGGCCGGAAAAGAATCGCATGAGGGTTTGGCCCGGGCGGTACACGCCCTTCTCTATGCCAAGGAACTCAAGCTAAAAGGCCACGAGGTTGTATTGGTTTTTGACGGCGCCGGAACGGAATGGGCGGAGGCGTGGAAGCAACCGGACCATAAGCTACATGCGAAGTATGAGGAGTTGCGGCAGATGGGCATCGTGGAGGAACTTTGCGATTTCTGCTCGGGGGCATTCAAGGTGAAAGACGGCCTCAAACAGATGTCGGTTGACACACTCGTTTCTGAATTCGAAGGTCATCCAAGCCTCGCCAAGTGGATCAGCCGGGGGTATGAGGTGTTGATTCTCCAGATAACCTGCTTGTGGATCAATGGACCGTAAGATACTGAGCTCGACTTTTGCCATTTTTCCATGCTGTGTGAACATCACTTCACGAGGGAAGGCCATTTCCACGCCGTGAATGTTGAGACAGGAGCCGTTTTCCGGT
>JACPAV010000053.1:0-34039 GCA_016180645.1 Nitrospirota bacterium
AGGCAACGTACTCGGTGTGTTCGCCGCGGCCCGCGACGTGACCGCGCAGAAGCAGGCTTCGCAGTACGCCCGCAGTCTCATCGAAGCGAGCCTCGACCCTCTCGTGACGATCAGCCCGGAAGGCAAGATCACGGATGTGAACGAAGCCACCATCAAGATCACGGGCGTCCCGCGCGACAGATTGGTCGGAACCGACTTCTCCAACTACTTCACGGAGCCTGAGAAGGCGCGCGAGGGCTATCAGCAGGTGTTCGCCAAGGGGTTCGTCACCAACTACCCTCTGACCATCCGTCAAAAGGACGGCCGTCTCACCGACGTCCTCTACAACGCGTCCGTTTACAAGGACGCGCGAGGCAACGTGCTCGGCGTCTTCGCGGCGGCCCGGGACGTCACCGAATCCAAGCGGGTCATGAAGGAGTTTTCCGAAACGAAGAACCTCCTCGACAACATCCTGCAAAGCTCCATCAAGTACTCCATTATTGGAAAAGATCTCAACCACCGCATCCTTTCATGGAACGAGGGGGCGCAGAGGAACTACGGCTATTCGGCGGATGAGATTCTCGGCAAGAACTCGGAGATTCTCCACGCGCCGGAGGACGTCAAGTCCGGCGCCGTCAAACGCCTGCTGGATAACGCCTATGAGAAGGGTTTGGCCGAGGGAGAGTTCGAACGCGTCCGAAGGGACGGCGCCCGCTTCGCCGCAAGCGTCGTCGTCACCCGCCGCAACGACGCGTCGGGCAATCCGGTCGGCTACCTGCTCATGTCGAGCGACATCTCGGAAAAGAGGAAGGCCGAGGCACAACTGCGCTTCGCCTCGCAGTATTCGAGGAGTCTCATTGAGGCCAGCCTGGACCCGCTCGTCACCATCAGTCCCGAAGGCAAGATCACGGATGTCAACGAGGCCACCATCAAGATCACGGGCGTCCCCCGGGAGGAACTGATCGGGACGGACTTTTCCAACTATTTCACCGAACCCGAACGGGCCCGCGAGGGCTACCAGCAGGTGTTTGCCAAGGGCTCCGTCACCGACTACCCGCTCACGATCCGGCACAGGAATCACCGATTGACCGAAGTCTTGTACAACGCGTCGGTCTACAAGGACGCGCAGGGCAACGTGCTCGGCGTGTTCGCCGCGGCCCGCGACGTGACCGTGCAGAAGAGGGCCGAGGTGGAGATCGCGGAACAGAGGGGCAAGGAACTGGAGCGCCTGGCGGAATTGGAGCGGTTTCAGAAGCTCACCGTGGGCCGCGAGCTCAAGATGATCGAGCTCAAGAAGGAGATCGAGGAACTGAAAAACAGGCCGGGGAGCCGGGGAGCGGCCGGAGCGTGAGCGGAGACCGGGGGCAGGATGACGCGCGCAGCACGACGAGCGCCATTCTCAACATCCTGGAGGACGCCGCGGGTGAGAAGGCGCACGTTGAGGCCACGCAAAAAGCGGTCCTGAACATCCTCGAGGATTCCGCCGAGGAAAAGGCCCGCCTGGCGGACACGCACCGCGCGGCGCTCAACATCCTTGAAGATGCCGCGGGGGAAAGAGCGCGCGTGGAGGGGACGCAGAAGGCGGTCTTGAACATTCTGGATGACTTCGCCGAAGAGAAGGCCCGGCTCGCCGATACGCAGCGCGCGGCGCTCAACATTCTCGAGGACTTCGACATTGAGAAGAACAAGGTCGAGAGCGTCAACGTCGAGCTTCGAAACGAGATCGCCGAGCGCACTCGGGCGGAGGAGGCCCTGCGCATCGCCAACACCGCGGTCGAGAGGGCCAACAAAGAACTCGAAGCCTTCAGCTACTCCGTATCCCACGATCTGAGGGCTCCGCTCCGGCACGTGGACGGCTTCGTGAACCTCCTGACGAAAAGCGTGGCGCCGCAACTCGATGAGAAACACCGACGCTGGCTGGACATGGTGTCCGAGTCCGCGAAGCAGATGGGCCGCTTGATCGACGACCTTCTGGTATTTTCGCGCATGGGCCGGTCGGAGCTGAAAACCGAACGGGTCGATTCGGAACGCCTCGTCGGGGAAGTCGTCCGCGATCTGGGCGAGCAGGAGACCGGACGCTCGATCGAGTGGGAAATCGGCGCCCTGCCGCCGGTCCCCGGAGATCCTCCCATGTTGAGACTGGTCTGGGTCAATCTGATCTCCAACGCCTTGAAGTACACCCGGCCGAAATCGCCCGCCCGGATCGAAATCAGCTCCCGCGCGGAAGGCAGCGAGGTCATCTTTTGCGTCCGCGACAACGGGGTCGGCTTCGACATGCAGTATGTCCACCGGCTCTTCGGCGTTTTCCAGCGGCTGCACGGCGCGACGGAGTTCGAAGGAACCGGCATCGGCCTGGCGAACGTCCGCCGGATCGTGAGCCGCCACGGCGGGCGCACCTGGGCCGAATCCACCCCCGGCGAAGGGGCGATCTTCTATTTTTCACTTCCCAACGGAAAGGAAGGATCATGAACCAACTCAAACGGATTCTATTGGCTGAGGACAACCCGAAAGATGTTGAACTGACGCTGGCCGCGCTGGAAGAAAACCACCTTGCGAATGAAGTTCTGGTGGTGAACGACGGCGCGCAGGCATTGGACTTCCTGTATCGCCGCGGCGCTTTCAAGCTCCGCGCGCCGGAGAATCCCGCCGTGGTATTGCTGGATCTCAAAATGCCGAAGGTGGATGGCCTGGACGTGTTGCGGAAAGTGAAGGCGGATGACACCCTCAAGATGATCCCCATCGTGATGCTTACGTCCTCGAGGGAGGAGAAGGACCTGGTGGAGAGCTACCAATTGGGCGTCAACGCCTATGTGGTCAAGCCGGTCGATTTCCAGCAATTCGTCGATGCCGTGAAACAGCTCGGAGTCTTTTGGGGACTCATCAATGAGCCACCCATCGGAAGCGTCCGGCGCGTGAGGTAGGTATGGCTGCGGGGGGAGCAGCGTTGAAGATCCTCCACCTGGAGGACAACCCCGGCGACGCGGAGTTGGTGCGCGCATTTCTTCACGAGGACGGCATCGTGTGCGAAATCATTCGCGTGGAGTCCTTGACCGAATTCGAGAAGATTCTTCGAGAGAATGGCGTGGATCTGATCGTCTCGGATTTCACGCTTCCGACGACGGACGGCCTGTCCGCCCTCTCCGTGGCGCGCAAGGTGCGGCCCGAAGTGCCGTTCATTTTCCTTTCCGGAACCATCGGTGAGGAACGGGCGGCGGAGGCGGTCCGAATGGGCGCGACAGACTACATCCTCAAGGATCGGCCGCTCCGATTGGTCACCGCCGTGCGAAGGGCCCTCCGGGAATCGAAGGAAAACAAGAGGAGCGGGAGCCTGGAGGCCCAACTCCGGCTTTCCCAGCGGATGGAGGTGGTGGGCCGACTCGCGGGCGGCGTGGCGCACGATTTCAACAATTTGCTGACCGTCATATCGGGTCGTTCCGAGATCGTTTTCAGCGAACTGGGGCCGACGCATCCGTGCTCCGAAGATCTCTCCGAGGTCCTGGAGGCGGCATCCAGGGCCGCGAGTTTGACTCGACAACTCCTCGCCTTCAGCCGTCAGCAGGTTCTCCAACCGAGAATTCTGGACCTGAATGCGTTGATCCGCGACCTGACCCGGATGCTCCGCCGGCTGATCGGGGAGGACCTCGAACTCACGACGCACCTGGCTCCCGGCGTCCTACCCGTGAAGGCGGACCCCGGGCAGTTGGAACAGGTCATCATGAATCTGGCGGTCAACGCCCGGGACGCCATGCCGGATGGCGGGCGGTTGTCCGTCGAGACGCTCATCGAAGACCTGGGGGAAGAGTACGCCCGCCGCAATCTGGACATGAAGCCGGGACGATACGTGAGCCTGTCCATCGGCGACACCGGGGAGGGGATAGCCGCGGAGAATCTCCCTTTCATCTTCGAGCCGTTCTTCACGACGAAGGAGCCGGGGAAGGGCACGGGACTCGGCTTGGCGATGGTCTATGGGATCGTCAAACAAAGCGGCGGCCACATCAACGTCTCGAGCGAACCGGGGCGAGGGAGTCTTTTCCGCATTCATCTTCCCGGCATCGAGGAGGCCCCTGAGGAAGTTCAACCTGCGGGCGGCGCGCGTTCAGTTCCGGGAGGGTCCGAGACGGTTTTGCTGGTGGAGGACGACGAAATGGTCCGCGCCGTGACGGCGCGGATGCTGCGGAAGATCGGGTATGTCGTCCTGGAGGCGCCGCATCCGATGCTGGCGCTCCAAGCCGCGGAAAATCACCCAGGTGATATTCATCTTGTTGTATCCGACATTGTCATGCCGGTGATTGACGGCTGGGAATTTGTGCGCCGGCTGCGGGTGGCCCGTCCCCTGGTGAAAGCCCTCATGATGTCCGGCTACCCGGGTCGTGGCTTTCCATCCGCCCAGATGGATTTTCCCAGCGTGGTCTATCTCCCCAAGCCGTTTTCGGCCGAAGTGCTGGCGGTGAAGGTCAGAGAGGCCCTGGACGGAAATAATAGGTGACAGTATACTCTATTAAGGCTTGCAACGGCAATAATAGTATACTGTCACCGATTATTCACGCGCCGGCGAGGGCTTGGCGCATTTTCTTGATCGTGTCCTTGTATGGCTTATTCTTGAAGACGCCGGCGCCTGAGACGAAGACATTTGCCCCGGCGGAAGCCACTTGGGCGATGTTCTCCAGCTTCACGCCGCCGTCCACCTCAATGTCGAGGGCGGGATTCCGCTTGTCGGCGATTTCCCGGAGCCGCTGGATCTTCGGCAATACGGCCGAGATGAACGCCTGACCGTAGAATCCTGGATTCACGCTCATCATGTTCACAAGATCGATGTCCGGCAGGATCTCGGAAACGGCCTCAATGGGGGTCGCGGGGTTGACGGCCACGCCGGCCTTCGCGCCGAGTTTCTTGATCTCCTGAATCAGCCGGTGGAGATGGGTCACGGCTTCGACGTGAACCGTGAGGATGGCCGCTCCCGCCTGGATGTAGTCCTTGAAAGAAACCTCGGCGTTGCTGATCATAAGGTGGACGTCGAGGGGAAGGGCGGTCGCCTTCTTAATGAAGGCCGTAATCTCCGGCCCCAGGGTCAAATTGGGTACGAAGTGGCCGTCCATGACGTCGACGTGGATGTAGTCCGCCCCGCCTTCCGAGACTTCCCGGATTTCATCTCCGAGATGGAGATAGTCGGCGGCGATCAGGGAGGGAGAGATCTTCCAGTTGTTCTTAGTCATTGGAACCTCGCAGACTTCTTAAGTCGATAGCCGTTGACGAACTCGGCGGCGGTCATTCTTTTTTTGCTCTCGGGCTGGATTTCGTGGATGACCAGCGTGCCTCGGCCGCAGGCGACCTCAATACCGGAGGGGCCGGCGCCGACGACGGTTCCGGGATCCGCTTGAACGTTGTGCGCCCGCGTCGTGGCCGAGAGAATCTTGAGTAATTTTCTATCGAGGTGTGTATGGGTTCCGGGCCAGGGCTGGAAGGCTCGGAGCCTTCGCTCAATCTTCGGAGCCTCGTCTTTCCAGGCGATCAGGGCGTCTTCCTTGCTGATCTTCGGGGCGGATGTGGCTCGAGCGTCATCCTGTTCGGAGGGCCTGATGCTCCCCGCCGCGAATGGGTCGATCGTGCCCGCCAGAAGTTCGGAGCCGAGCCGGGCGAGGCGATCGTGCAAGGCGGGCGCCTCCTCGGCATCCTTCACCTCCACCCTGCGCTGGGCGAGAATCGGGCCGTGGTCCACCAGGCGATCCATCAGGAAGGCCGTCACGCCGGTTTCGGCGTCGCCGTTCAGGATCGTCCACTGGATGGGCGCCGCCCCGCGGTATTTTGGGAGGAGCGAAGGGTGGAGATTGATGAACCCCAGTGGGGGGAGGCGGAGAAGGGCGTCCGGAAGGATCTTCCCATACGAGGCGACGACGCCGAGGGCCGGGCTGAGCCGCGCGATGAGTCCGATGAAATCGGGATCTTTGAGTTTGTCCGGCTGGAAAAGCGGCAGTCCGAGCTTTTCCGCGCGGGTCTTCACGGGGGAAGGCGCAGATTTCATTCCGCGGCCCTGGGGCTGGTCCGGAGTGGTGACGACCGCGACCACGCGATGGGGGCCCCTCGCAAGGGATTCAAGCGTGGGAATGGAGAATTCACTGCTCCCCATGTACAGGATGCGGAGCGGGGGGCTGCCGGGGATCACAGAGCTCATAGTCGCGCACCTTCGTGATCTTCGAGCAGGAGCCGCCGCTGCTCGGGAGTGCCGTAGAACTCCTCCTGCCACTTCCGGAGGCGGCGATCGTAGAGGTCTCGCACGCTCTTGGCTACCCGATCGATGAAGAGAACACCGTCCAGGTGATCCATTTCATGCTGGATCGCGATGGCCTTCATGTCCTCGGCTTCGATTTCGACGGGACGGCCGTCCAGACCGAGGGTGCCCACCTTGACCCGGCTCGAACGGGTGACCTTCGCGTTGAATCCCGGGAGGCTCAGGCATCCTTCCTCGTAGACGATGGACCCTTTCCTCGACCGGATCTCCGGGTTGATGAGGGCGACCGGCTCTTTCTCACCCTTCACCCACGAAACGTCGATCACCAAAACGCGCCGGAGGACGCCGATCTGCGGTGCGGCCAGTCCGACGCCGGAAAAGCGGTACATCGTGTCCGTCAAATCGCGTATGAGAGACCGGACGCTGTCGTCGACCTCGCGGACCGCCTCGGCCTTCTGCCTGAGTTGCGCATCCGGATAGTAAAGTACGTCTCGAACCATGTGGGCTATCTTAGACCATCTGGAGGAATGAATCCCTATCGCGTAGCGACCGCAGGCTAAAGCCTGCGCCTACCCCGGAGGAGTCTTCGGTAGCCGCGGGCCATGTTACATGCCGCACCATCCGTGGTGCGGCGACATATCATGGTCCCATACCCTCCGTGGCATGGGGCTTCAGCCCGCGTCTTGCTTGGAAACACGCGATGCCACTTGGGAGCTGGACCCTCATGCGGGTGATTCGGCGCTATCGCGTCGCGGTCTGGAGGACCGAGGCATACCAGAGAGTCACCACCCCTGCGACGAAAAGGGCCGGCGTGAGAATCCATCGAATGAGGTGAGTGGAGGGCCTCTTGACTCTGGGGTCGCTCAGCATCGAGAGGCGCACGAAGGCTTCGGGACGAAGGAGGAGGAACAGTCCCGCGGCCAGGGAGAGGCAGCCGGCGAGCCAGAGGAACCAGGGTCGGAGGACAATCGGCGGCCAGAGAGCGCGGAAGAAGACTTCCATCTGCACGGAAGTCTACACAATCGGATTTTGGCTGGCTATTCGGAAGTGGACCGGTAGAATGCCGACGTGAGATTCCTGTTCTGTGTCCCCGGTCCGGCTGGACACTTCTTCCCGACGGTTCCCGTTGCGCTCAAGCTCAAGGAGTGGGGTCACCACGTCGCATTCGTGAGCGAGGCGGATCTCGGCGTGGTCGAGACGGTGAAGCAGTTGGGCCTGCCGGCGTATCTTTCGGGCCCGGCCGTCCGGTACAAGGATTGGCCCCGGCTCCATCCGGGGTTCTGCAGGAAGCGCGGACTCGTCCAGACGCACTACATGATCAAACGCGTGGTGGGTCCTTTGATCGGGGAAATGGCCGAGGGCACGCTGCGGGCCATAGACGCGTTTTCGCCGAACGCCGTGGTGGTGGATACGATCGCCTTCGGGAGCGCCATCGCCGCGGAGCGGTCGGGCCTGCCCTGGGCGACCAGCGGGCTCTTCCTCACCCTGGTTGAGGGTCGTGGATCCACACCGCCCGGGCTGGGACTCGGCCCGCCGAACGAGTGGTGGCAATTCTGGATGAACCGCTTCATCTGGTGGGGAGGGAAACTGTTTTCCCGGCAGTACGATTCGGTGTTCAACAATCCTCGACGCCGCCTGGGACTTCCGAATCTGCCGCACGGATTTTTCTCGACGACCTTCTCGCCTTATCTTTATCTCGCGTTCTCGACATTGGACTTTGAGTATCCGCGCTCCGATTTTCCTCCGCATCTCCACTTCGTAGGCCCAAGTCTGTGGGACCATCCTGTCGGACGTCCGCGTCCGGACTGGCTGGACCGGCTGGACGCAGGAAAACCGGTGGTCTATGTAACCCAGGGAACCGCCGTCGGTCCCATGCGAGAGGAGTTTTTCGACCTGGCGATGGACGCCTTGAAGAAGGAATCGGTGCACGTGATCGTGACCACGGGCGACGCCGTGGATCACTCCCGGCTGACGGCCCCGCCGGGGAATGCCATTCTTCAACATTTCGTACCCCACAGCTATTTTCTGGATCGCGTTTCCGCAATGGTACACCACGGCGGATTCTCCACTTGCATGGGCGGGCTCCGGCACGGGGTGCCGATGGTGATGGTGCCCTTTAATTGGGACCAGCCGGACAACGCGCGGCGCGTCGAGGAACTGGGCGCGGGGGTCATGTTGCGGCCGGCGCTCGTCACGAAAGGCCGATTGAGGGGCTGGGTACGGCGGATTCTTGAGGACGGGCGATACCGGGATCAGGCGCGGCGATTCGGCGCGGGTCTTCAGGGAAACTCAGGTGCGGAGGGCGCCGCCGCGCTTCTGGTGAAGCTGGCCGAGACGAAGCAGCCGGTCCTCAGAAACTGAATGAAGAATGTGGTGAAGTGACCATCGAGTCATGTAGTCATCGACTTTCCGGGCGGTGATTCCATGATTACATGGTTACATGATTACATCCCTCATTTGCTCAATGACTCCAGTGGTACATCAAGTAGATCGTACCGTCCTTTCTCCTCATCGTCGAAGTGCCACCATTCGGTCCGGATGGTGGTGAAGCCGGCATTGAGCATCGCTTTCTTGAGAACTTCGCGGTTTTGCCTTACAGCTTCAGGAAGATCCGCGTATTCCGCCTGGGCTTTCTCTGAGAAATCGTCGTGATCCGTCGGCATCGGGACGTCGGCGCCGCTGAGGTCCGTCAATGTGATGTCGACCGCTGCGCCACGGTTATGGTTTGAGCCTTTCTTCGGGTCCGCGACGAAGTCCGGATTCGGAACGATCTCCCACATCTTGTATTGGATGGACCGCGGCCGGTAGCAGTCCCACACTTTGAGGCGAAAGCCTTGCGCATGCAAAGTCTTCGCGACCGCGACCAGTCGTTCCGCGGTTTTCTCGCGCAGGAGGCATCGATTCGCCGGGTAGACGGCTTTGTGAAACAGATTGCGGTCCCCCGCGTACCGCATGTGGACGACGAGGGAGGGTACCACGCGAGATACATCGACGAGATTGGGTTTCGCCGTCGCATCGGGGTCGCTTCCGCGGCGGGTGGCGGCTTTTGGACCACCGCCTAGAAGCATTCCGAAGGTGCAGGAACTGAGCGTGAGACAAACAGACAGGACGATCCAAGCCCGGAGAGGCGGGGCGGCCGATCGCAGCATGCTTAACTCCCGACGGCGAGCACGTCACTCAGGAGGTTCATGAGGCAGAGGCCCGGAGGGCCGCTGAGTTTTTGAAGCTCAGGTTTGACGCCGCAAGGAACGGTCGAACCTTGCGGGAGCGTCACGCCGTACTTCTTCCAATCCAGCGCAGTAGGATCCACAAGCACGGCGCCGCCGAATCCGGGGTCCTGCCACAGAAAATGAACGTAGGCGGATTTCTTTCCGTCCTTGGGAACGCCGTCGCCCCATGCGGTGGAGAAATCGGGATCATCGATGGAGATCCCGCCGATGTCGTAGATACCCACTCCCAACTGATCCATGGGCCATTCTTGAAAATGAGTGGAGTCCGTAAGGGGCCGCCCGGGCTCGCAGGAAAGCTTGAGGGTATTTTGAGGCGCTTTGACACCGCATTCGAATTCCTCGAGGAAGTAGCCATCGGTAGAGCCGATGGCCCGAGTCCAGGCGGGGAGATAATTCCTGGCATTCTCGAGGGATTTGAAGAGCTGGTGCATGTCCAGGTAGAAGACGCTTCGATTGATTCCGAGTTGAACGCCGGCGACGAATTGGACCATGTCGCCGACCGTGTCCAAGAGGTTGGTCACGGCGGCCTGGGTGACGTTCGCGGCGGCTCCCGTGTCGGAGGTCAGCGACGAGAGCACGGCCTGTGTCGCAATCGAATTGAACCCGGCGGACACGTTGTTGAGAAGGGGACCGAAGACATCGGCCGCATTGACGTATGGGTATTGCTTCGGGTTCGTCAAGTGAAGCCTGAGATTCTCCGTGGATCGGGCGGCGGTGGGCGAGGGTTCGACCTTTCCCAGACGGTAGACGCCGCTGCTGGACGAGGAAGACCCCGTGCTGCGGACATTCATGTAGTTTTCGGCATCGAGGAACGCCATGAAGGAATCGGAATAGTGCCCTGGGTTGTCCACGGGGACCGTTTCGTTGATGCTGCTCGAGAGCAGGTAGGCGAACAGGAGGTCCCTGGCCTGCGACAGGTGCTCGGGGAAGAAGGTGAGAAACGTGGGATCGCTGTTCAGCAGGCGGGTTGTCTGCTTGGCGCCTTCTCCTTCAAAGAAGTTCTCCAGGAGCTCGCTCATGTCGAGGCCGGCGGTCATCTGCTTGATCAGGTTTACGGAGTTGAGGCGGAGAGAGATAACCGCGTCAGAGGCCATCCCTATCAAGTAGAGCAGGTCCCGCAGATAAAGAGCCACCGCCTTGTTGTGGTAGCCGACAAACTCGCCCGCGGCGCTGACCCCGGCCGCGGAGAATCCCAGAGTGACGCTCTTGGCGGGGAAGACAAAATCCTCGCTATGGAGGACCGATTCCAGCTTCGGGATGCTCCGGGCGACGGCATTCAGGAGATAGACGTTGAACAGGTCTTCGAGCACGCCGTGGGAGATCTCCCCTGCGGCGTGGCGGCGGGCGCCCACGGGAAACGGCGGGGCGAACATCGGGGATGACGGAGGAGCGGCGAGTATCGCGTCCCTCGGCGGCGCGCCCTCCATGCCGAAAAGTTTCAGCATCGCGCTGGTCAGTTCGTTCAGGTCTTGGAGCGTGATAAGAAAGTCGGTGGCGAATTCCCCGTACGTAGCCGCGCCGGGGTCCACATTTGGATCATTCTGGGCTCCCCTGAAATACTCGCGTGCTTTTTCCCATCCGGCCCGGTCCGGCTGGGAGAGCAGATCGGCGTAGCCGATGAAGGTCTTGGGAAAAGTGTGGGCATGATCCCCCGTCTGGATCGTTACATTCGGGTTGGGGGGCTCAATCGGTTTCACGACTTTCTCCTCGGCGATGAAGGTGGCGGTGCCGCAGGAGGAAGTGAAGAGTGAAAAGAGAAGAGTGAAAAGAATGGGGAGGGCAAAGGATCTTCGCGCCATGGGAAGAGTCCGTTGACCGAATGTACGGCCGGACAGGGCCTCCATGGATCTGGAGATTGGGGTCATGGCTCGAGTTTGAGAGTGAGGTCGAGCGTGCCCCGGAGGACGGGGTTTTGCTTGCCGTCGGTTTTCTCGCGTACGGAGGCGTAGGTCCAATTGTGGAGTTCTTCGAGGGTCAGGAGGCGGTCTTCGTTCAGGTCGGCCTTGCCGTCCATCGCCTCCAGCAGGGCGGAAGTGTAGATCCCGTGTTTCAGCTTGGGGTCCTCGCGCGCCACTTCGAGCGGTCCGGCGGAGCTCATTACGGCGCGGCCCCTTGCATCCGACAGTCGATTGAGGAACTTGTCCGAGAGCTTCCCGACGGCCTTGGAAATCGTCCGACCGCCGCCGCCCGAGTAGCAGGTGTCGAGGATGAACAGGATGTTCTTTGCCCGGATGCGTTCAAAAAGCGTGCGGAGTTCCTCCATGGGAAGAGCGGTGGAATAGAGGGAACCCGGACGCGTATCGTAGACGGCGAGGTATTTTGAAAACCCATCCCCGTCCGGTGAGGCGGCATCCTTTTCGGTCGCGCCGTGTCCCGCGAAATAGACCAGGACGTCGTCATTCGGCGTGGCCCGCTGCTTGAGTTCGGTTCCCAAGACCTCCCTCACGCGTTCCAAGGTCGCCTCCTCGTTGGCGATGACGAAGGAGTTGGAGGAACCGACGAGGCCTTTTTGTGTCATCAGTTCGTGAAGGGCGCCGGCGTCTTCGGCCGCGAACCCGGTGGGCGGCAGCGAGGCGTACTGGGAAATGCCGATGAAGACGGCGAAGACCTGCGGTGGGGAGGTCGAGCGTTCGACATGGACGAGCCGCTCAATGGAACCGGTTCGCCCCTGCGCCCGCACGCGGAGGACGTTCAGCCCCGCGGCCAGTTTGACGGCCGCGTTGAACGCGTAGTCGCGTTGGAGGACTTTCGGCTCGTAATCGAGCTCCTTCTTGCCGTTGACGATCACCACGAGCCGGCGGAGTCCGACGGGGTCGTTGACGAGGCCGGAAAGTTCGATCACTTCATCGTCGACTTGGATGAATTCCTCGTTCGGTTTGAGCACCGTCAGCGTGGGCCCGGGCGTCAGACCGGTGCTCACGGCAAAGGTCGTGTAGGTTTTCTCGTTGGCCGGATAGACCAGCCGTGCGGGAGTCGGTTTATCCGGACTGAGGTACGGCTCGAGATCGTGAATGGGAATTTCCACGACGCCTTCCAGATCGGTCGACATCGGAACCGCCTGGTCGCCCGCCTGGGTTTTCAAACGGATTTCGACGGGTGTAAGGGTGGCGGCCGAAACCGATTCCACCACGCTACGGTCGGAATCCTCGATATAGGTCCACTTGGGTTTCAACTTCCTGCCGTGCCCGAACAGGCGGAACGCGAGGGTTCCGCCGAATACGGCGTCGCTGGCGAAAAGCGCGGTGGAGCCCCAGGTGCGGAGATCGGACCGGCCGTTGCGTATGCCCTGGCTCATCAAGTAGGCGCCGCCTCCAAGCGCGGCGGCCCACGCGGTCCCGGCCGCAATCCAGCCCGCCGTGGTCATTTGGATGCGCGGCTCGATTTCCTCCTCGTAGCCGACGCGCTTGAGATTGTAGCGTTGGAGCTTGTAGCGGAAGATGGGATCGCTCGATGTCGGCGCGGAAACCATCTCAAAGGCCGTATGCGTTGTGGCGCGACCGAGGTCGAGAGGGCGAATGGCGCCGGTCGAATCCGCCTTCAGGTGGACGCAAGAGAGGGCCGCGACCCCCACGCCGGCCACAAGGGCTATGCGCCCGAACGCGCGACCGATCAAAGCCCGAGTCGTTTTTCGATGGAACCCTTGAGGGTTTGCCCCGGACCCGACGCGGGACATGCCTTGAGCAGATCGAGAGCCGCTTCCAGGCGGGATTCCCTGACAAAGTAAGAGACGCCGGTCTTGCAGAGAGCCTCTTTCTGCGTGGGTGTGGCGTTTTCCACCGCCTGGCGGATCATGCCGAGGCTTTTCACATCCTCCTGGCTCACAACCCGGAAACAGGCGGTTTCCAAAGATTCCCCCTTGGAACCGGTGAGTTCCCAGCAGTAACTCTTCCCGGCCTCGAGAGGTTCCGACCCTGAGGGATAGCCAAGTTCTGTCCCCGCCACCGGAGTGTCCCAGAGGATTCCCTTATGGTCAGGTTTGTTCAGGACGACTTTTCCCACCGTTTTTTCCCGCCACCGGAATGAGGGAGTGGCTTGTTCCACGGCGATGGACACGGGATAGGCGAGCCGCGTAAGGAGGCCGCCGGAGCGAAAATAGGCTCCTCCTGTGGCCGTGGCCGTCTCCTTGGAGAACACCTTGGCCAGACCTTTCTCGGCCACTTTGCTCTCCTCGGCCTTCAGCGTGCCATCGACCTTCCATCCGTTTTGCTCGGTGAGAACCAGGCTGCCGGCTCCCTTGAACGTGACGAAGCGGTCGGGTGAGAAGAAGATCGTCGCCTCCCCGCCCTTGAACTCCAAGGTGTCCTTCGCCTTCAGTTCGGACATGACTTCCGGGGGGGTCTTTTTTCCGGCGCGGACAAGGGTGACCTGTGCCGGGTCGGCCGAGACCAAGCTGCTCCACTGAACGAGCGATAGAAAGACCGCCATGTTACATAGAATCATATTTTACCTCGCGTAATCGGCTTGATCTTGACGATGGCAACGGCTTTCCCTTTTCCCTTAACGTGGACTTCGCTTGTCTCAATATACTCATACATTTGGGCAGTTGCCTGTGTGGCCGATAGTAGCACATTCTCGGTGGCTACCAAACCTTTGTCGTCCGAATAGGATTCGATTCGGAAGGCCGTGTTGACGGTGTCGCCGATCACGGTGAAATCGCTCTTGAACCGACTGCCGATCCGGCCGATGACGAGGGGACCCTTCGAGACGGCCACGTGGATGCTGACTTTTCTTTTTTCCGCTTCTTCCCACAGACCGAGGGCGGCCTTGAGGGCGGCCGATGCGCCGTTGTCGCTCGCCTGCACCGGCACGCCGAAGACCGCGAGGATGGCGTCTCCCGGAAAGCTCAGGACGAGTCCGTCTTCACGGCGGATGATGTCCGTCGTCCACTCGAAGTACTCGTTCAGCATGGCCACCAGATCCCGTGGGTCCATCCACTCGGAGATGGTGGTGAATCCTTTGAGGTCGGTGACGAGGATGCAGGCTTCGACCATCTTTCCCGATTCATCGATCTCGTCCTCGTGGTCCAGGATGGACGCGAGCACGAGGGGATTGACGTAGCGGCCGAACGCTTTCTCGAGGGTCCGTTTCTTGCGATCGAGGAACCAGAATCGGACGCCGGTCGCGACGGCGGTTTGAACCATCCAGGGAATGAGGATGGGGAGAACCGGAAGCCCGATGTTGTGGCGCAGCGCGACATAGGCTGCGGCAAAATAGAGGGGGCAGAGCATGGCGAGGGCCAGGGCGAGGCGACCGATGGACTCTCTGGCGGCAAGGAGAAGAACAAACGCCCCGAAGAGCAGGCCGGCCGCCACCGGGAGTGGGGGCGCGTCACGGATGAACCGACCGCCCGACAAGCTGCCGAAAGTCGTAGCGTGAACCTCGAGACCGGCAAAGAGGTCTTTGGGATCGTTGTGCAGGAGATTGAAGGGTGTGGTGAACAAGTCCGAGAGGAAATCCGGCGAGGGTCCGACGAAAACAACTCGGGCCTTCACGTCCATCCCCGGCTGGTTTTGAATGACCGTCAGTATGGAACCGGACGGAATCGAGCCTTTGGGCTGGAATCCGAGTCGGATCTTTTTGGGGAAAGCGGCGGAGAATTCCTGGGAGGAAAGCCGGTTCAGAGCGGCGTGGGCCGCGGCGGCCAGCGAGAGGTGCGCCCCATCGTCCGTCTTGACGTAGGTTTCCTGGTGGCGAATCACGCCGTCTTTCGAGGGGCTCAGGTTGAAGAATCCCGCGGCAGCGGCCGCCTGGCGAAGAAGCGGGTAGGGATACTTGATCCCGCCGCTGGGGGCGATTTCGGAGGCGATGATGATGGGGACGCCCCGGGCCGCTGCCCGCATGAGGGCGCCGGCGAGGGGCAGAGTGGATGCCGCGGCCGAATCCGTCGGAAGGAAAAGGAAGTCGAACACAATGGCCCGAGCTCCTCCGGAGATCAATCGGTCGACCAGTTCCGCCATCGGCCCATACCAGGCGGAGAGGGGTACGCCGTAGTGGCGGTAGGTATTCTCATCCAAGTACAAAAGGATCTCACTGCTTTCCGGATTGTTGCGCCCCCGTAGGCACATCAGCAGATCGCGGCTCTTTTCGTCCAACCAACTCAGGCTGGGCTGGGAGAACAGGAGAAATAAGACCGGCGAGACGAGGGCGGAGAGCGCGAGGAGCCAGATCCGAGAAAATGTAATCATGTCTTCATGTCAGCATGGAGTCATCTTGCCATGACCCCATGGCCCCATGGCCACATGACTACATTCTTCTAGGTCTCGTTCCAGAGGGGGCTGTCGGATTCGAAGACGGCCCAGCCGGTCTCTTCGTACCAGCGGATGACCTCTTCGATGGCGTCGAGGATCGAGGGGTACTGGAAGGCGTAGCCGGTGGCACTCAGTTTCTCGTTCGAAAGGCCGTGGCCGCAGGTGATGTAGTCGATCGAGTCCACTTCAAACCACGGCCGCTTGCGGATCGCTTTCGCGCCCATTTCCACGAAGAAGGCCGACGTCTTCAGAAGCCAGGCGGGGATCCGCACGTTGAAGAAACCCAGAAGGCCCTTCTCGGGCATGAGGGCGCTGGCCTTTTCCAGCAGATCTCCATTGAAGGTTGGGGAGTGGTCGGACACGTTGAACGCCATTTGGTGCGGCTCCGTGGCCTTCGGATTCCAAATGTCTTCACGCCGGCTGAGGTACAGGGCGGCACGGGCCATGTCCCGGACGTGAATATGGGAGGAGATCACTTCCTTCAAGCCCGGCTTTCCGAAGAGGAAACCGCGTTTCATGAGGTACAGAGCCTTCGCATCGCCGTACCGGCTGCCCGGACCGTAGATGGCCCCGGGCCGCAGGCTGACCGCCTGAAGCTTACCCGTCGCATTGGCTTCGAAGACTTCTTGTTCCGCGGCCCACTTGCTGGCGGCGTACTTGTCCGAGGGGTACGGGCGATCCGTTTCCTTTACAAGATTGTTCTCGTAGGAAGTGCCGTAGATGGCGCCGCTCGATATATTGACGAAGCGGGATGCTCCCGCATCGCGGCAAGCCGCCAGGAGGTTGCGTGTGCCGACGGCATTGGTTGCGTAGAGTTCATCCTGGCGCGCGAAGAAATCGAACAGGGCGGCGGAGTGGAACACGAGTTCCTGGCCCTCGACGGCCGGGCGCAGGGACGACGGTTCGCGTAGATCGCCGGGCACGTATCGGACGCCGGCGTATTTGGGGCGATCAAGATAACGGGGACGATGGCGGCTCGTGGTGGTGACGGAGCAGCCCTCGTCTACCAGGACATCGACCAGGTGCGAACCGACGAAGCCGCTGGCGCCGGTCACCAAGGTGTGCGGCTTTGAACGATCCGACGGATTCTCAGCGTTGGACATTTGTGTGCCGGATGATAGCGTGACACACCGTGATGCGCAAGCGACGTGCCGCCCTGCTTCTCTCCGTGCTCCTTTGGCCCTGCGGGGTTCATGCCCAGGCGAAATGGAATCCTGACTTGATCTGGAGAACGACGGAGACGGAACACTTCGCCATTCATTTTGATTCCACCTTGGAACCCTTGATTCCGCGCGTGGCGGAGGTGGCCGAAGAGGTTCACCGGGAGCTTTCGCCGAGGATCGGATGGCTTCCGCGGACGAAAACCCATCTCGTTATGGCGAACCGGTCGGATGACGTGCAGGGTCTGGCCACCCCTGCCCCCTACAACCTGATCGTCCTCAATGCGGCGCCGCCTCTGACCGAGGAGATGATGCTCGATTTCACGGATTGGTTTCGCGATCTGATCGGACACGAGTACACCCACATTCTCCATACGGACAAAGTGAGCGGGGTGGGGAAGGGGCTGAGGGCCGTATTCGGAGGGGCGTGGGTGCCCAACGGATTGGCGCCCCAATGGGTGACGGAGGGCTATGCGACGCTGGAGGAAAGTACGCTGACCTCCGGCGGACGGACGCATTCGGCCTACACCGACATGGTGGTGCGCACCGCCGTGCTGTACGGGCGGTTTCCAAGCCTGGACCAGGTGAATGGCGGCTTGCTGGAAGGGATGGGCGGGAATGCGGCCTACCTGTTCGGCGCCCGGTTCCAGGAGTACTTACGAAATCAGTACGGGGCGGAGGGATTCAAGGTCTTTACGGATAGTCAAGGTGGACGAATAGTCCCGTATTTCACCGTTGGGCTGTCGGGGCAAGCCGCTTATGGGAAATCCCTTAAAGCCCTCTGGTCCGAGTGGAAGGAACGGACCCACGCCGAGGTGGATGAATGGCGGGAGGCCCGTCGCCGGGAGGGTCTGGTGGAAGGGGAGGCGGTGGTGAAAGGCCGGGAACCCGTGCTTCGAATGGCCCACGAGGCCGTTGCCGACCGGCTATTGTTCTGGACGCGGAGCCTCGATCGTTCCCCGCGATTGGTGGAGTGGAGCCTGGAGGAGCGGGACATCGTGAGCGACTTTACGGCGACGGCGCTGACGCTCCATCCGTTGAAACCGTTGGCTGTGTATGCCGCCTCCGCCAGCGTGGGGCCGTTCGAAACGATGTCCGATCTGTTCCAAGTGGACGTCGAGTCGGGTTCCACCCGCCGACTGTCCCGAGGGAAACGGCTCCTGTTCCCGGCATTCGATCCGACCGGTGAGATCCTGGTGGCCGTGCAGTTCGAGGGTTCCCGACACCGGCTGGTGAACTTCCGCCCATCAGACAAGAATGTCCAGCCCCTCGATGCTCAACCATCGGCGAAACACCTCGGCGCATTGGCTGTTTCGCCGGACAACCGCACCCTGGCTGTGTCGGTGTGGCGGGAGAAGAGGGGTACGGAGGGATCGTGGGACATCCTTCTCCTCGATCGGCAGGGTGGGTTCCTCCAGGCCATCACGGATGATCGCGCCGTGGACTACAATCCATCGTTCTCGTCCGACGGCGAGTGGGTGTTGTTCGATTCGGACCGCTCAGGCGCTTTCAATGTTCTTTCGTGGAATCGGACGACCGGAGAGATCCGACAAGCAACAAACGTCGAAACCGGGGCGTTCCAGCCGGTGGTTTCGGGTGACAAGGTCTACTACCGTCGATATCAACCGGAAGGTTTCGATGTGTACGCTGCTACGTGGGATCCGGCGAGTTGGCCGGTGGTTCAGTCCCCTCACCCTAGCCATCTCCCGCCGGCGGGAGAGGGGGGTGATACGGAACGTTCCGACGGTGATCGCGAACAGAATCATCGACAGGCTCCCGTGTCACGCCCCTATTCGGCCTTCCCGGACCTTTTGATTCCCCGCCTGTGGAGTCCGATCTTCTTCTTCAACGACCGCGGAGTCGCCCAGTATGGCGTGGCCACTTTCAACCTCGATCCTTTGTTCCAGCATGTGTGGTACGTGGAGGCGGACTACCGCCCGGACGCGGCCACCTCGGAAGGCGAGGCGTTCTATCAGAACGACACACAGTTTCCGTCGATCTTTGTTTCGGGAAGACGACGGGTCTTCTCGGTGGGACCGCTCGACAGCGATTTCTACCAGCGATCGAATCGCGCCGAAGCCGGCATGAGTTTCCCGGACGTGAAATACGGCGCGCTCGCCTCGTACACGCTTGAGGACCGGATGAACTTTGGAAGCGATGCGGATCCCGAACTCCTCTTCCCCGGTCGGTTCGCCGGTGTGAGGACGGGCCTGGGATACGACTCGACGAAAGCGCATCGATATTCCATCAGCCCGGAGAAGGGGATCCGGTTCTCATCCTCCTGGGAAATTCTCCATAATCTCTTCGGAAGCGAATTCGACCAGCAGGTTCTTCGCGGCGACGCGCGATGGTACCGGCGCGTGCCCCTATTGCCCCGCCACGCCGTGGCCCTACGGGGGGCGGCGGGGGCTGCGGTAGGCGAAGCCACTCGCGGCGCCTTTGCGTTGGGCGGTTTCGTCGGCGAGAGTCCGATTGTGCTCGTGCCTGAGCGGACCTTCATGCTCCGGGGATACGATTTCAACGCCTACCGGGGGAGGCGATTTGTGCTCGGCAGCGCCGAGTATCGTTTTCCGTTGGCCAAGGTCGAGCGGGGAGTCGGAATCTATCCGTTGTTCCTCCAACAAGTTCACGGGCTGATGTTCGCCGACGTCGGGCAGGCATGGAACCGCGCGTTCGATGCCCCGCGCACGGGAGTGGGCGTGGGCGGGGAAATCGTTTTCAACTCCGTGCTGTTTTACGGCCTACCGGCGGATATTCATCTGGGGGTCGGCCGGGGGCTCACCGATCAAGGCGCGACGACCGTCATCTTTCGGATCGGTCCGAGCTTCTAGGACGATTCATTTTCTGGTAAAGTCCTCTCTCATCATGGGGGCAACGAAACCATCAGCCGACGGAACCGAACCCGCATGGGTGATGCCGCTGGGCAGCGACATCGTCCTCGAGGGGAAACTCAAATTTTCGGGCAGCATGGTCCTTAACGGGCAGTTCACGGGTACCATCATGAGCGACGGGCAGCTCACGCTCGGCCCCGAGGCCCTCGTCAAGGGTGATATCGCGGCCGATTCTGTTCTCGTGGAGGGGAAAGTTCTGGGGAATATCCGTGCGAAGAACCGCGTTCAACTCCGCCGTACCGCCAAGGTGATGGGGGATGTGATTTCCGCGCTCTTCGTCGTTGAGGAAGGGGCCATCTTCTCAGGCCGCTCCGAGATGGGGAAGGCGTAGGGGAGCAGCTTTAATGCGTCTAGCAGAATGCGTAGGGGAGGGTCTTCAGACCCTCCCGACAAGAGGGAGCAAGTAGGGGAGGGTCTTCAGACCCTCCCGACAAGAGGGAGCAAGTAGGGGAGGGTCTTCAGACCCTCCCGACAAGAGTGGGAGGACCTAAAGGTCCTCCCCTACGGCAGGTGAGTTTCCGGACGGATGGTTGGAACCGTTACTCGCAGAGATAGGGCTTTGACAGGGGCACGATTCGGTCGAGATCCGTCTCGAAAGCTTGCTTGGAGTGATTGCGCGACCGAATGAGCGCTCGGTCCAAACCGCATCTAAATACAATAATCCTGGATTGAACCTTCCACGACCGGAACAGATCGGCGCGGATGGGTGATACGTCCACGAAGATCGTCCCGTTCAAATCGCGCGAAATCTGGAGGTCATCCGGGTGATGGTTGTCGGCATGGATGTGGCCGGAGATCCAGAGGTCCACAGGGTGGAGTCTCAGCGCGTCTACAAATCGTTTCCCGTCGACGATGACCCGGGTGCGATTGCTCGTATAGGGGAGGCCGCTCTCCTTGAGGGGAGCGTGGGTGACCGTGACAATGATCTTGTCCCTGTTCGCCTCCAGCTCATGCCGCCACCACTCGAATACGGTGTCCGGAATCTCGGTGGGGGAACTCTTGTTTTCATCCGACATCAGGAGGAATAGGAGGTTGCCTTTCCGGAATTCTCCGTGAAGTTCGGGATTCACCCACTTGCGGAAGAGTTCACCGTTGTCTCGCTGATCATGATTGCCCGCAATCTCATGCCACTCGGACAGGCCGGTCATCCGCTTGGTGGCATCGTACCAACGGTATTCATCCTCTTCGGCGTTCTGGGCGATGTCTCCCGCGACGATCGCGAAATCGACTCCCCGCACGTTGTTCCGGATGTCGTGAGCGGCCAGTTCGTACTGCTTTCGCTGACTCATCGTAAACGGCTGGATATCCGAGTGCGCCCAGATCATGAGCACCTGGTCCGGAGGACTTTCGAAGGCAGCCAGGTTCGGGGACTCTTGTGCGGCGGCGGTGCAGGATGCGAGGAGGGAGGCGAGTGTGACAGGAAGGAGTCTCAAGCGTTCCGTGGATCTACGAGCGCCCTGCCTCATGACGCGGGCTGAAGCCCCATGCCACGGAGGGTATGGGACCATGATATGTCGCCGCACCACGGATGGTGCGGCATGTAACATGGCCCGCGGCTACCAAGAGAGGGAATCTCTGGTAGGCGCAGGCTTTGAGCCTGCGGAATTCTCCGTGATGGACGTTCACTCTGCCTGGACCTCTACGCGGCCGCTTTCCGGCCTTTGTTCGAGAGGTTCATGAGCTTCTCGATGATGGGCGGAAGGGCTTCGAGGAGGGCGTCAATCTCCTGCCGAGTGTTGGATGGACCGAGGCTGATCCGAACGGCACTGCGGCTTTCTTCGTCGGGCAATCCCATGGCTTTCAGCACGTGGGAGGGTTCAACAGATCCGGCCGAGCAGGCCGATCCGGTGGAGACGGCGATGCCCAGCAAGTCGAGGTTGATCAGAATCGCCTCGCCCTCCACGCCTGGGAACGAAACGTTGACGGTGCCGGGGAGGCGACCGTCGTCTTTCGGCCCGTTCAGACGGGCGGACGGGATGCGTCGAAACAGTTCATCAAGCAAGTCGCCACCCAGTTCGCGGGCGGTTTCAATGCGTGTCGGGAGTCCGGCCAAGGCCAGTTCGGCCGCCTTGCCGAATCCGACGATGTTCGCGACATTCGGCGTTCCGCCGCGGAGCTCATTTTCCTGCTCGCCGAAAATCAGCGGCGCGATCGATTTTCCGCGACGGACGTAGATCGCGCCGATCCCCTTCGGTCCTCCGAACTTGTGCGCGGAAATGGAATACGAATCGACTTTCAGCCGGCGGAGGTCCAGCGAGAGCTTTCCGGCCGCTTGAACGCCGTCACAGTGGAACCAAACGTCCCTCGCCCCGGCGATTTCCCCGATGGATTCGACGGGATGGATTGTGCCGATCTCGTTGTTCACGTGCATGACGGCGACGAGGAGGGTGTCCTCTCGAATCGCTGATCGAACCACCTCCGGGGCCAGGCGTCCTTCGCGATCAACCGGCAGGTAGGTTACGTCCACGCCTTCCCCCGCCAGCGCCTTGCAGCCATCGAGAATCGAAGAATGTTCGACGGAGCTGACGATGATATGGCGGCCCTTTTCTGATCCCCTTCCACAGACACTTCGCAGAACGGTGCTGTTGGCCTCCGTTCCCCCGCTGGTGAAGATCAGCTCCTTGGGACTGCATCCGAGCAGCTTGGCCACCTGGCCGCGCGCCAGTTCGATGGGCCCTTTCACCTCGCGACCGGCCCAGTGGATGCTGGACGGATTCCCGAACTTCTCGACGAGGTAGGGCCGCATCGCCTCGAACACGGCCGGCTCCAGCGGCGTGGCGGCGTTATGATCGAGATAGATCTTCATTTCCTTACCAGTTTAGCGCCGGCACGGGCGGGGGGCCAGAGCCGGATCGGATCAGTTCTCTTGGTCGAGAAGGAAGTTTTCGGGATCGACGGCGATGCCGTTGACGCGGACTTCGTAATGCAGGTGGGGGCCGGTGCTGACGCCGGTATTGCCGAGGGCGGCGACGATCTGCTTCTGCTTCACCTTCTGCCCTTCGGTTACAAAAAGTTCCGAAAGGTGTCCGAAGCGCGTGCTGTAGCCGTAACCGTGGTCGAGGACCAGGAGCTTGCCGTACTGTCCCTTACGCGAAGCGTACACCACGACTCCATCGGCCGGCGCAATGATGGGCGTTCCGACGGAATTCGACATGTCGATCCCGCGGTGGAACTGCCGCAGACCCGTGTACGGAGACCGCCTGTAGCCGAACCGCGAAGTGTACCAGCCGGGTACCGGCCTCAAGGTCGGCATTGAATTGAGAATAGACTGCTGCTCCAAGAGATACGTTTCAATCTCCTCCAGGCTCTTGTGTTCCACTTGGGCGTCGTAATTGATGTTGGCGAAATCATCGAACATGCCATCCACCAACTGCTGCTCATCTTCGTCCAGCGATTCGTACCGCATCGGCTCCTCCTCGGACGATCCGCCGGTGCCGAGCAGGGAGGTCTCTTCCTTCGGAGGTTCAAGATTCATGATCTTCCGGAGTTTGTGGTCGAATCGTTTGACCTTGAGGACCTCCTGATCCAGGAACCACGTCTTCTCTTCCATGGAGCGAAGCGCCACCGACTGGGCCATGTTTTGTTCCTCAAGGGTGTGCAGACGACGGAGTTTGCCGCGGACGCGGATGCCGTCCAGCGTGAGCACCACGGCGGAGAACAGGAGGACGCCGGTGAATCCTGCGGCGAGGAGGAGGGTCAGGCGTGAGGCCTTGAACTGAACCATCCGGGAGGCCTGATGGCTGGGCATGACCATCAGCGTGTAGACCTTCTTCCGCTCGCGGGAAATGGTTTCCCTGAGTCGGCTGAACCAGGAACCTTCGATCACACCCCCGGAGGTTTTGGGCTTTTCGACCCGCATAATCAGTCTAGGTGCTAACATCGGGTCACCCGCGGTGTCAAGCGGAAATTTCGATCTGAAGGGACTTACGGCATCTTCCCTGAACCGGGGTCGTGGGCTTCCGCCTTGGAGAGCGCCTCAAGGTACTTCTGCCGCAGGGGAGAAGTCGGGCTGAGCCGATCGAGAGCGTTGCGGTACAACCGGATCGCGTCTCCGGTTCGGCCCTCCAACTCGGCCACCCTCCCCAGCCCTTCAATGGCCGTGGCATACCGGGGCTGGATCGCCAGCGCCATTTCAAACATGCGCTTCGCTTCCGCAGTCCTGCCGTTCCAGAGGTGCCAACGGGCCTGCGAGGCGGTAATCCGGGCGATGTTGGCGGAAGTGGGCAGATCCGGCGGGGGCGGCGATGCGAATCGCTCGGCAACCTTCACCCACTTCCTCCCCAGGACTTCGAAGGAGGGGTGGCTTGGATGCGGCCGGATCAGGAATACCGGACCGGCCACCTTGGCTCCTGAGAACAGGGTTGTGTCGATATCGGTCCGGAGCGTGGTGGGTCGCCGTTCGGACAAGTGTGGCAGGATGATTCTAAGCTGATCCGGTTCCGTAAGTCCTTCCCGTAAGAGACTGAAATATCGGATGTCTGGACGTCTGTGCTCGATGCTGCTCAGGTAGTTGGCCTGGAAAACGAACTGGCCCGAATCGACCAGCGCTCCGTTGGGGGGAACGGCGTCAACGGTCAGATCGACGGACGCTTCCTGGGAGAAGGTTCGAAAGCCGGATTGTGCTTCCACGCTTTGGTAGAGGAGGACCACGGCCAGAACAACCACAGTGGCTCCGACCATCGCGCGAAGCACGGGAACTCGCGAGAGCTCCAAGACTGAGCGAGAACCGATTCCCGCGGCAAAAGCCGCTACGGCCCAGATGAGGTAGTACTGCGCCGGGAAACTCTCGAATCGCATGAAGAAGACGATTTGGAGGCCGGACCCGAGAAGGATGGCTGCGGTGAGCCGTAGTCTGGATTTGAGACCGTAGACGAGGCCCAGTCCCGCGAAGGTGAGGAGAGACCACGGGTACTCCCAAGCCAGCTTCCTGAGGAATTCCTGAATTTCGGGGGGCAGATCCGATCCTGTCAGTCGCCAGAGGTAGCCGTATTCGCTGGTTCCCAGGAGGTGGCCGAGGAGGCGAGCGGGCTGCGAGAGATCGCCCCAATATAGGGGAGCATCGGGAATCGAGCGCAAGGCGAGGAAGAGGTGAGTGGAGTAGCCCAAGGCCACAACAGGGAGCGTCGAAAGGATGCGGCGGACGATGGGTGACCCCGTCTGCGTCCGAGCATCGGCCGGGGCAGCCGTGCCGGTCGAGACCGACGCGCTCCACGGCCCTCCCCGGCGTTCCGGGGACGGCACGCCCTCGTGGCGCCGCGCCGCCGCGGCCTCCGGACCGCGGGCCGGTCGAGGGATCGAAAAGAATAGGGGCAGGTAGAAGAGGGTGGAGAAATGCACGCACGCGGCAATTCCAAGGGCCATGGCGCCGGCGTACGTGCCCCGCCGGCCCGGCACGGTGGCCACAAGGCCGAATGCAGTCGCCAGCATGGCCGCGTGGAAGGGGTAGACTTCGGGAACCAGCGCGTACGTCCGGAGGGTGACGGAAGTGACGAAGGCGCCCCCAAGGAAAACGGCGGTCGGTATGGATTCGAGTCCGGAGGTCCGGGGCGTGGATCGCGAGGGAAGGGCCGCCCAGTGGGCAAGGGTCGCCACGATCAATCCGCTGGAGATGGTCGAAAGGAGAGCCACACGGGCTGGAATGGGGCCGATCGGCAGCCACGTCAGGACATGGGCGACGAGGGAGTAGGCCGGCGAGCCGGCCGGATGCGAAGGGAGGAGGAAGAAGGATGTCATGATGAATTCGGGGCTGTCGTGCCAGAACATTCCGCCGTGAATGAACGCGGCGCAAAAGGCCACCGTGGCACAGTAGAGGATGAGAACGGGCGGCACGGGCCTACAATACTGTCGGGCCGGGCGATGTCAATCGACCCGGCTTCCCAGAGCGGTTGGCGGACCCGCTCCATTCCTGCTACCATCTGCGCGCTTCATAGAGGGAATCGTGAGGAATTCCAGCAAACCGATGTCTTCATATGTCTACTCGCTTTCGCTGAACGAGATCTGGGACGGGGTCTCCACCCTGCCGGTCTTGCAATCCGGGGGTGAAAGTTGAGCCTCCTCGACAAAACGATCCCGAAGGAGCTCTGGGTCAAGTGCGAGGGCTGCCATGAGGTCATCTTCAAAAAGGAAGTGGACCGCCTCATGGGAATCTGCCCGAAGTGCCAGTACCATTTCCGCGTGCCCGCCCCGGAACGGTTGCAGTCGGTGCTGGATTCCGGAAGTTTCCAGGAATGGGACACGGATGTAGAATCGACCGACTTCCTCCGATTTCGTGATACGGCAGCCTACCCGGACCGGCTGAAGCAGGCGCAGAAAAAAACCGGCCTTCAGGAAGCGATCGTCACGGGCTCGGGGAAGTTGAACTCCCGCGCCATCGCCATCGGAGTGATGGACTTCCGATTCATGGGGGGAAGCATGGGCTATGCGGTCGGCGAGAAAGTGGCGCGCCTGTTCGACCGTGCCGCGGAATCGAAAACTCCGGCCATCCTGTTTGCCTCGTCCGGAGGGGCGCGGATGCAGGAAGGCATCATTTCACTCATGCAAATGGCCAAAACGTCCGCGGCCATCGCGGCCTACCAGAGATCCCGATGCCCCTACATTGCGGTGCTGACCGACCCGACCACGGGCGGCGTTGCGGCGAGCTTCGCGTTTCTCGGGGACATCATCATGGCGGAACCGAAGGCGCTCGTGGGTTTCGCCGGTCCCCGTGTCATCGAGCAGACGATCAAAGTGCAGCTTCCCAATGGATTCCAACGGGCCGAATTCCTTCTCCAGCACGGAATGATCGACATGATTGTGAGCCGGCCGAATCTGAAATCGACCCTGACGACCGTCATAGACCTCCTGGCCCCATAAGGAGGGACGATGGGGGCGCGACCGATGCAGAGTGATCATTCGGAATTGACGAGTGGATTCAAACACCGCTTGACAAGAAGGGGCAATGGCGGTAGGAAACGCCCTGAATCGAGCCGGATGGCAGGGTCATCCGGTGAATGACCAGGTATACTGAGCGGGACTATGAAGAAGAAAATTAGGTTGGGAATTGTTGGTGTAGGCAACTGCGCCAGCTCCCTCGTTCAGGGCCTCGAGCACTACAGGAAGGCCGATCCCAAGAAGCCGGTTGAAACCATGGGGTTGGTCCATTACGAAGTGGGCGAGTATCGGCCGGAAGATATCGAGATTGTCTGCGCGTTCGACATCGACAAGCGGAAAGTCGGGAAGCCCTTGCCCGAGGCGATCTTCGCCAAACCCAACTGCACCAAGACCTTTTTCACATCTTTTTCCAAGAACGGCGTATCGGTTCACATGGGACCGGTTCTCGACGGCGTCTCCCCTCATATGAAGGAGTATCCGGAGGACCGGGTATTCCAGCCCGCCTCGAAGGAACCGGCCGACCTCGTCAAGGTTTTGAAGGACAGCGGTTGCGAGATCCTGGTGAACTATCTCCCGGTCGGTTCGGAAAAGGCCACCCACGCCTACGTGGAGGCGGCGCTCAACGCCGGCGTGGGAATGGTGAACTGCATTCCGGTGTTTATCGCTTCCAAGAAGGAATGGGCGAAGCGATTCGTCGAGAAGGGAATTCCCATCGTCGGGGACGACGTCAAGAGCCAGCTCGGAGCGACGGTGCTTCACCGCACGCTCGTAAAGCTGTTCCGCGATCGCGGTGTCAAGGTGGATCGAACCTATCAGCTCAACACCGGCGGTAACACCGATTTCCTGAACATGCTGAATCGCGAGCGTCTGATCTCCAAGAAAATTTCGAAAACGGAGGCGGTCCAGTCGCAGCTCCATGAACCCCTCCCGGACGATAGCATCCATATCGGGCCTTCGGATTATGTTCCCTGGCTGAACGACAACAAGCTGGCGTTCATCCGCGTGGAAGGCCGCGGGTTCGCCGGGGTCCCTCTGGAACTCGAAGTCCGCCTCTCGGTTGAAGACTCCCCGAACAGCGCCGGATCGGCCATCGACGCCATTCGATGCTGCAAACTGGCGCTGGATCGCGGCGTGGGCGGGCCTCTGACCTCGATTTCCGCCTGCACCATGAAGCATCCCCCTCAGCAGATGACGGACGAGCGCGCCCGCACACTCGTCAAGGACTATATCGAAGGCCGCGCCGAGCGATAGCTCGGCTTTCCGTTGGATCTCTCCCCCGTCTGGTCTCTCCTCGGCCCGCTGGCCGTGCTCTACGCCATCGCCGTCATCCTCCTGATCCTCTACGCGCTGACCGGCGTGGGAACGATGAACGTAAAGGAGGAAAAATATCTCAAGCTCCATATCCCTTTCGGCAAATACCTGGTGGAGTTCATCCTTTGGGTGTTCAACCCGTTCGAAAAATTCTGCCGCCGATTCGGAATCACGCCGAACATGCTGACCCTGGCGGGGACGGCTCTCGCCGGAGTCGCGGCCGTCTTCTACGCGAAGGGCCGATTCATTCCGGCCGCCTGGGCTCTGGCCTTCGGCGGGATTTTCGACACGATCGACGGTCACCTGGCGCGTCGGTTCGGTCAGGACAGCCGGGGCGGGGCGTTCCTGGATTCGACGCTGGACCGGTACACCGAGGGGGTCATTTTCATCGGGATCGCCACGTACTATCGGGAAAGCGTGTTTTTTCTCGCGGCGCTTACCGCATTGGTCGGCTCCATGCTGGTCAGCTACAGCAAGGCGCGGGGCGAGGGGCTCGGGCTCGACTTTAAGGGTGGATTCCTCAAGCGATCGGAGAGGGTTTTCTACCTGTTTCTCATTTCGGCCTTCACACCGATTGCCGACCTCCTCCGGCATCGATGGCCCGGGCTGCCCCCCGAATTCCTGTTCAAGGTGAACCTGATCTTCTTCGCTGCCGCAACGAACCTGACCGCGTTCTATCGGATCTACAACATTCACAAAACTCTTGATCGAGGTCAACGACCGTGATACGATCCTGCCCCAAGATGAAGGTCAACACGTGGCGGTCTATCCATCCGAACTTTCGCCGAGGGATCGCCCCGAGAACGGGGCAAGGATCGTGGCTATGAGCGCGAATGGGGTGGTTACGAAAGCGGTCATCATCGCCGCGGGAAGCGGCAAGCGCCTCCAGACCTCCATTCGGAAGACTCCGAAACCGCTCACGAAGGTTCTGGGAGTCCCCCTTCTCAAGAGAGTCATTCTGACCTCACGCCAGGCCGGTCTCACCGAATTTCACGTGGTCGTCGGTTTTCATGCCCATGAAGTCATTCAAGCCGTGGAGTCGGACGCCGATCTGTCGGGATTGATCCGTCGGGGCGATCTGTCGATCCACTGGATTTACAACCCGGAATGGAAGAAGTCGAACGGTGTGTCCGTGCTGAAAGCGGCGGAAAGTTTGTATGGTCCTTCTGCTCACCGTCCGTGGAGCGGAGCGGAAGGGACGGCGGATTCTGTGCGCGGGCCTTTCGTACTGATGATGTCGGACCACCTGTTTCCTCAAGATACGCTGGCGAAGCTCGTCCAAACTCCATTGGGCGAAGATGAAGTTATCCTGGCGGTCGATCGAAAAGTCTCCGACATTTACGATCTGGACGACGCCATGAAGGTCCAAACCCAAGGTGAGTTGATCACGGGAATCGGGAAGGATCTGCAATCCTTTGACGCGATCGACACGGGGATGTTTCTCTGTTCGAACCGGCTTTTCGAACATCTCAAGGCGCACTACGCCGAGAAACGGGATTGCTCCCTGGCCGACGGCGTGCGTGCCATGGCCGAAGTGGGGAAATTGAGACTGTTCGACGTCGGGCCGGCTTGGTGGCAGGACGTGGACACACCGGGCAGCCTGCGCCACGCTCAACGCCTCCTTTTGAATGCGACACAGAAGACGACCGATGGCGTGTTCTCCCGGTACCTGAACCGGCCGGTCTCCCACCTCGTCAGCCGCTGGCTCGTGTGGACCCGCGTGAGCCCGAACCAGGTGACCTTTGCCAATTTTTCGCTCGCCCTCCTCGCGGCCTACCTTGTCTCCTACAAGAGCACAGTTCCCTTCCTCATGGGGGCGGTCTTGTTCCAGCTCACCTCGGTGCTGGACGGCGTCGATGGAGAAGTGGCGAAACTCAAGTTCAAGCAGTCCAAGCGCGGGGAATGGCTCGATACGATTACGGATAACCTTTCCTACCTTGCATTCTTTGTGGGCATAACCGTCGGGGCTTTCCGCCGAACTCCCGAGGACAGCGTTCTCTGGTTGGGCGGCGCGGCGTTGCTGGGCGGGCTGGTATCGCTCGCCCTCATCTATCGACACGTTCACCGTCAGGGTCGGGGAACCCTGGTGGTGCTGGGGACCGACCTTGAGAAAGTCATCGAGGAGTGTCATTGGTTCGTGCGCGCCGTGTGGCATCTGCGATTCGCCGTGAAGAGGGATTGCTTCGCCATCCTGTTCCTTTGCTTCGCGGTGGCCGGCAAACCGATGTGGATTTTATGGACGGGAGCGGTGGCGACGAACGTGATGTGGATGGTGGTTCTCCTCTCCCGCGCTCAGCTCTGGCAGATGACTCCTTCCGCCGCGATGCATCGGGCGGAGAAGTAGCCGTCCGCCATCTGCAAATCCCTTAAGCCGTGAATACACCTGAAGCCTGTTCGTAGGGGAGCATCTTTAGATGCTCCCTCTTGTCGGGAGGGTCTGAAGACCCGCCCCTCGCATTCATTGAGATGCCATAAGCTGTGAACAAACCTGAAGAGCCCGTAGAGTCCCGTTGGCTGGATCCCATGTCCTGGGGGGTGGCCCGCGCGGCCCGCTCAAGGCCCGGATTCACGTTGCTCGTCTCCCTTCTCTTGTTCGCCATGGCGATCCCCTTCCTCCGAAAGCTCCGGCTGGAAACGGACCTCAAGAAGCTTCTGCCGGACGACTACCCGAGCGTGCAGGAACTGAATCGCGTGCTGGATGCCTCAGGACAGGGAACCGGCGATCTCATTGTGGTGATCCAGTCGGACAATTTCGATGCCTCGTTGCGCTACGCCGAGGACCTGAAAAAACGGCTCCAAGGCCAGCCCTTTGCGCGGAGCGTGACCTATGAGCGCAAAGACGAATGGATGGACCGGCACGCGCTCCTCTACGCCTCGCTCGAAGACCTCAGGGACCTCAAGGACAAGATTGCGCGCAAAATCAGAATCGAGAAATTGAAATCCAACCCCTTCTATTTCTCCCTGGGGGACGAGGAAGAAGTGAAACTGCCCGAGGACAAAACGCAGCGCCGGGACCGCCGGTACTACGCGACGGAGGACGGACGGATTCTTTTGGTCATCCTCAAACCGTCCGGGACGACCTCAAGCATGGGCTACTTGCGGGATCTGACCGGAAAGGTGGAGCGGGTTGCGAAATCAGAGCTGAAGCCTGCGTCCTACGATTCATCCATCGAGGTCGGCCTGGCGGGGCCCATCCAGGCCCGCATCGATGAGTACTCATCGATCCTGAGAGACCTTCGTTCGAGCGCGGCCACCGGTGGAACACTCATCCTTCTCCTAGTGGCCATCTACTTCCGAACGGCCTTCGCCCTCTTCCTGGTTTTCTTTCCGCTCGTGCTTGGAATTGCCGTGTCCTTTGCGCTGACCCAACTGGTCCTGGGCGAACTCAACATGTTCACGGCGTTCTTGTTCCTGGTGCTGACGGGTCTCGGAGTGGACTACGGTGTGTTGCTGCTCAACCGGTATCTCCAGCAGCGGGCGGGTGGACGGGATCCCACCGCGGCGCTCGCCCGCGTGGCGGGTGGGACCTCCCGCTCGGTCGCCACGTCGGCCCTCACGACGGCCGCCGCTTTCTCCACCCTCCTCATTACGGATTTCAAGGGCTTTGCGCACTTCGGGTTCATTGCCTCCACGGGGATCGTGTGCGTGCTGCTGAGCTATTGCATCGTCCAGCCCGCTCTGATTCTGTTGTTCGAGCGGTGGAGACTCATCCGCCTCGTCCCCTTCCACGGCCTTCGGATCAAGTCGTGGCCGTTGTCACGCGGCGTCCTGCTGGGGTGCATGGTGCTGGTTTTCGCGGCGGGCTACGCCGCCCCGAGGCTCAAGTTCGAGTACGATCTCTCGAAGCTGAAGTCCCAGGCGGGGCAGTCCACCGTCTGGCGGAGCCGGATGCGGGACGTGCTCAAGAAATCCCTCACGCCCGCGGTCGTTCTCACGAAGGACTTGGACGAGCTCCACGCGGTGGAAAAAGCCGTGCGCGAGAAGATCCGCACCGACCCGACTCCGACGATCGAGAAATTCAGCTCCATTGAAAACCTCGTGCCGTCGCAGCAGGAGGAGAAACGGGTCGTGCTCGGTCAAATCAGGGATTTGCTGGACCGGGAGCCGCTTGACGTGCTCCCGAAAGTCGACCGGGAGCGGGTTGAGGGCCTCCGAGAACGGTTGGAGGCGGAACCCATCACACTGGACAGCCTACCGGCCGACCTGAAGGAAAACTTCGTTCGGGGCGGTCACTACCTGGGCTTGATCTACTCCGACTCAGACAAAGTGAAACTCTCCAATGTGAAGGATGCCCGGCGGTTCGCGGAGGACGTGCGGACAATCGCCACGGAGCGGGGCGTTTTCCACGCCGCCAGCGATACGATTGTGTTGACTGACGTGTTCGACCTCATGCTGAAAGACGGGCGCACGGCGTTTCTATCCTCTTTTCTGGTGATCCTGATCCTGGTGCTGGTGGACCTGCGGAGCGTGCGGCTCGCCTCCCTGGCGCTCGTGCCCCTCCTGGCCGGCATGGTGTGGATGTTGGGGTGCATGTACGTGGCCGGGATGAAGCTGAACTTCTTCAACATGATCGTGCTGCCCGCTCTGTTTGGAATGGGGACGGACTACGGCGTGCACATCCTTCATCGCTATTTGGAGGAACGGAGCGTGCTGAATACGATGAGGCAGCTCATGGGGGGCATTCTGGTGTGTTCTTTGACGACGATGTTCGGCTTCGGCGGCATGATCACCGCGCACCATGAGGGGCTGGAATCCATCGGCATCCTGGCCAACATCGGCCTTATTTGCGTGACGGTGGCGTCGCTCCTCTTCCTCCCGGCCCTGATCAGCTTCCTCCTCGAACGCCGCAACGGCGGCGATCAGGTCAAGAGCTGAGCCCATTCTGGAGCTTACTGAATTTTCCGCGGCAAGGTCCCGGGCGGACTGGTTCAGGTCCCGAGGCTGAACCTCGATAGCCGCTATCGAGGTTTAGCCTCAATGAGACGGTCGCAGACCGAATGCGCACGCCCCGTTGGGCACGAGGGAAATTCAGCCGTAAAGCCCCTTGTTGTAGCGCCCGATTTTACATCGGGCGAGAGATCGTCCGGTATAAAAGCGGACGCTACGAAGAAAGGGACCTGGCCCGCGGCAGATGTAACGCTAATAATGTGACAACTCCTTACTGGATCTCCCTCGTAGTGAGGAGAGCGGGGTTTTCTCCCCTTCAAGGCGTCACGATCGCCCTAGACGATATTCAATGTGCAAAACCGACCCCATGTGCCCTACTTACGCCGGAGCTTGGTCCAGTTTCAATCCTCGCCCGACCCGAAGGCCGGGCGCAATTCGCGTATCGCTTGATCACGCTCGCGGCGGAGAGCGTGTTTCAATCCTCGCCCGACCCGAAGGCCGGGCGCAATACGGCATCGACTGCCTTGCCCGTTTTGGTATCCCGGTTTCAATCCTCGCCCGACCCGAAGGCCGGGCGCAATGAGAAACGCCCCGACTCCGGCGGCGAGGCTTATCAGTTTCAATCCTCGCCCGACCCGAAGGCCGGGCGCAATGGCGTTTCACCGCATGAGTGGTCCCGCCGTCCATCGTTTCAATCCTCGCCCGACCCGAAGGCCGGGCGCAATGTTTTTTCCGAGAAGACAATCGCTCGACCCCTTCTGTTTCAATCCTCGCCCGACCCGAAGGCCGGGCGCAATCGGTAGGAGCCCCGCCATCCCGTCCCGTTGGTGTCGTTTCAATCCTCGCCCGACCCGAAGGCCGGGCGCAATGCGTGAAGGGAGGGAGAACGTGAGCGACTTACGCGAAGTTTCAATCCTCGCCCGACCCGAAGGCCGGGCGCAATATGATCGGGGGTGAAGCGTGAACCATGATATCGTCGTGTTTCAATCCTCGCCCGACCCGAAGGCCGGGCGCAATATTCGTTTTCCGCGCGGATGGCTTGCACCTGTACGTGTTTCAATCCTCGCCCGACCCGAAGGCCGGGCGCAATGGGTCCAAGATCCCGAAGAGGCGGACTATTGGTGCGCGTTTCAATCCTCGCCCGACCCGAAGGCCGGGCGCAATATCGCGAGCGGTCATAACGGAAAGGAGTGTTAAATGTTTCAATCCTCGCCCGACCCGAAGGCCGGGCGCAATC
>JACPAV010000053.1:34164-35430 GCA_016180645.1 Nitrospirota bacterium
CTGGTTTCAATCCTCGCCCGACCCGAAGGCCGGGCGCAATATGCGGGGATGGCGGGCCATGGCACGGCAACCGTCGTTTCAATCCTCGCCCGACCCGAAGGCCGGGCGCAATAGGGGTTGGTTAGTCGGCATGGGATGCCTCGCTGCAGTTTCAATCCTCGCCCGACCCGAAGGCCGGGCGCAATGACGGCGTGTGCGCAAAGTGTGGAGGACGGAAGTGTTTCAATCCTCGCCCGACCCGAAGGCCGGGCGCAATCGGTGCGAACCCTGCGTTTTACCGAGGTGACGTTTGTTTCAATCCTCGCCCGACCCGAAGGCCGGGCGCAATCCTCTCCGGGAGGCGCGATTGATGCTGCTCTCCGTGTTTCAATCCTCGCCCGACCCGAAGGCCGGGCGCAATGCTTCCGCTTCCTGACTCACGGGATCGATCATCTCTCTGTTTCAATCCTCGCCCGACCCGAAGGCCGGGCGCAATGGGATTTCCGGGTGCCGAGCGTCACCGGATCGCAGTTTCAATCCTCGCCCGACCCGAAGGCCGGGCGCAATAGGTAGACATCGGCGCTCCCATGATGGCGCGAGTAGTTTCAATCCTCGCCCGACCCGAAGGCCGGGCGCAATTACCTCGCGGTTAAAATGGGGGCACCGGAGTGATGTTTCAATCCTCGCCCGACCCGAAGGCCGGGCGCAATTAGCGCGTGTCGAAACTCGTAACCTCGTCCAAGCTGGTTTCAATCCTCGCCCGACCCGAAGGCCGGGCGCAATGTCCAGGCCCTCGGCGGCTGGATCGAGTTGTGTGGTTTCAATCCTCGCCCGACCCGAAGGCCGGGCGCAATTATCCATACGCTACTCACTGAGATCGAGCGGAGGAGTTTCAATCCTCGCCCGACCCGAAGGCCGGGCGCAATCAGGGGTCGATAGGAGGGCCTGGTTGAACGATCCGTTTCAATCCTCGCCCGACCCGAAGGCCGGGCGCAATAGGGCCTGGACGACGCTGTGACACACGGGGTCGCTGTTTCAATCCTCGCCCGACCCGAAGGCCGGGCGCAATTTTTGAAGCAGCCCAGCAGGGCAAGCCCGGAAATGTTTCAATCCTCGCCCGACCCGAAGGCCGGGCGCAATCTCCATTACGTTCACAGGTAGACGTATCGCGCCGTGTTTCAATCCTCGCCCGACCCGAAGGCCGGGCGCAATGACCTGATTTACACCGAGGCGGAAAGAGGTGTAAGTTTCAATCCTCGCCCGACCCGAAGGCCGGGCGCAATGACG
>JACPAV010000054.1 GCA_016180645.1 Nitrospirota bacterium
GGAAAACGGCTCCTGTCTCAAAATTCACGGCGTGGAAATGGCCTTCCCTCGTGAAGTGATGTTCACACAGCATGGAAAAATGGCAAAAGTCGAGCTTAGGGGACATGCCTTTCGGTTACCCTTATTTACTGATCCTGGTCATGTTCTGTTCTACGCGTTAGAGAGCATATTTTTCGCGGATGGCAAAACGGAGGCGCTGCACCCGAATCGTGAAGGGTGTTCGGGACACCGTGAGCCTGCTCTTGGTCGCCCCCTTCCTTCTGCTCGTTCCAAGATCCGCCTGGGCCGCGGACGGGAACGCGCACCTCGACGTCTTCGGAAACGTGGATCTCACGGTTGCCGACAAGCCGAAGACACGAGGCTTCGCTCTGGGAATGATGGATCTCGTGCTCACGGGCTCTCCCATCCCAGGCGTCCGGGGTCTCGCCGAAACGGTCCTCCAGGGCGAGGAAGATGGGGAGTTCGAGATCGAGATCGAGCGGCTTTCGATCACCTACGATTTCCGAGACTACTTGTCCGTCACGGCCGGCAAGATCCACACGCCGGTCGGCTACTACAACACGGCCTATCACCACGGGAGAATGCTGGAGTCGGCGGCCACCCGGCCGTTGACGTTCCGATTTGAAGATCAGGGAGGCATCCTCCCCCTCCATCTCACGGGCGTTGCGCTGAATGGCTCGGCGGACCTGCCGGGAAGCCTCCGGTGGACGTACGACCTGGGAGTCGCCAACGGCCGCGGGACCAATACCAACAGGCAGCAAATCGTCGGCGACGACAACGACTGGAAAGCCATTGCGGCCCGCCTGACACTTCAGCCGATGGTCGTTCCGGGCTTGGAGGGAGGCTTCAGCACCTACCTGGATCGAGCGCCGCCGGGCGTTCCCCCGGAAGGTCTCGGGGAAACCACCCATGAGCAGCTCTACTCGGCCCACCTCGCATACCGCGAGACCCCTTGGGAGTTACTGGCGGAATTCGTGACCTACCGTCGCCTCCTCGAACAATCCCGTGCCGAGTCCTGGAACATGGGAACGTACGCCCAGCTTGCCTACAGCATCGACAAGGTGACCCCTTACGCGCGCGGCGAATTCCTCGATGCGGAGAAAGATCCGTACGCCGCGCAGACGGCCGACCTCTTGTGGTCCCGTTCCGTTCTCGCCGGGATCCGCTTCGACGCGGACGCGAACCTCGCCCTAAAGGCGGAGGGCGCGTCGGACAATCTGAGAGGATCGCGGGACGCCCGCCGGCTCACCTTTCAAGTCGCCTTCACATTCTAAGACGCCGTGGCTTTCCGGCTGCTGGTCTTCGCATGCGCCGCCCTCCTGGCGCTTGATGCTCCCCGGACGACCGCGGGGAGAAGACTTGTCGTCATCGTCCATCGGCATAACCCGGTCGAGAAGCTCACCCTGCCGGAACTCCGAAAATATTTCCGCGCGGAGCGCAAGCACTGGCCGGACGGCGAGCCGGTCGTCCTGGTCATGCGGGAAGCCTACGCAAGCGAACGAACCTTGTTCCTCACGAAGGTGTATCAGATGGACGATACCCGGTACCGTCGCTTCTGGCTGGAGAAAATCTTCCGCGGCGAAGCCGACCGGCCGCTGACGGCCATGTCGGCGGAATCCATGAGGCAGCTCGTCAGCCGCGAAAAGGGCGCGGTCGGCTTTCTTTGGGAGGACGAAGCGGACGCGTCGGTGAAGGTCATCCTGATCGACGGAACGGATCCCCTCACCGTGGTCGGGCCGGAGTCCGCCAGGGGGTCCCCATAGAAATGTTTCGAACTCTTCGAGCGCGCCTCATTGTATCGATCCTTTTTCTTCTCCTATCCGCCTTCTTCGCCTACTCCTGGTTCACTTTCCGATGGTTGGAAGGCTCCCTCACCCGATCGCAGGAAATCCGGACCGTGCTCCTGGGCGAAACCATCAAGCGCGGCCTCATGGTGACGATGCTTCTGGGTGAAGGGAAAAACATTCAAACCATCATCGAGGCGATGGCCCAGCATGAGGAAATTGAGACCATCCGAATTTTCGATACGCAGGGGCGGATCAAGAAATCATCGAGACTCCGCGAAATCGGCGCCTTCGTTCCGTCGTCGCTCGTGGAGGCCGGCCTCCGGGACCAGCCCCAGGTTTTCCGCGACAAGGGGATAGACGGTGAACCCGTATTCACCTCGCTCCAGAGGATCGATAACCTGGCGCAATGCCACCGGTGCCATGGGAGTGATCACAAAGTCCGCGGGATCCTGGAGCTCCAGGTCACCCTGGCGGGCGTCCTGGCCGAAGTGGATGCCCAGCGCACCCGGCTCATCTGGACGGCGGCCGGAACATTCCTGTTCCTTTCGGTCGGCCTCTGGTTCATGCTGCTCCGGGTGGTGGCCGGTCCCGTGGAACAACTTTCCCTCGCCATGCAAACGGCGCAAGGCGGCGACCTGTCGGTCCGGGCGCCGGAAGGCGGTCCTGAGGAGATCGCGCTGCTCGGTCGGGGGCTGAATTCCACCCTGGCCGCGCTCTCGGAAGCGCGCCGGAAATTCGAAGAGGCCCGCCACGCCGAGATGCTGCACATGGAGAGGCTTGCCTCCATCGGCGAAATGGCCTCCGGGATCGCGCACGACATCAAGAATCCCCTCGCCGGAATCGCCGGTTCCGCCGAAGTGATCCGCGATCAACTCCCGCGCGATGACCCCCGCAAAGAAGTCCTGAATGCCATCCTCTCCCATGTTCAGCGCCTGCATCACTCCATCGAAGGTGTCCTCTCCTACGTGCGGATCACGCCCCCCCACAGGATCGCCATCCCCTTGAAAAATCTCCTCGACAGGCTTCTCCTCCTCTGCGGTCCCGAGTTCGAAAAGAAGTCGATTGCGGTGCGTGTGGACACGCCCGATTCCCTGCCCCTTCTCCGGGTGGACACGGAGCGGATCCAGCAGGCTCTCATGAACCTCACGATCAACGCAGTCCAGGCCATGGGCAAGGGGGGCACCCTCGACTTCTCCGCGCGCGAGATCCTCGCGGGTAGGGTCGAACTCCGCATCTCGGATACCGGCGTCGGAATCCCATCCGAGAATCTCAACAAAATTTTTGAGCCGTTCTACACCACGCGGGAAAAGGGTACGGGACTCGGCCTCGCCACAACCCGGAGAATCATTGAAGAACACGATGGACAGATCACCGTGGAAAGCACCCCGGGTGCAGGGACCACATTCATCATTGTCCTGGAGGCGGCGCCGTGAGAATCGTCGTCATCGATGATGAACAGCTCATCCAGTGGTTCCTCAAGGAGGGACTCGCCGAGCGCGGGTACGACGTGGCCATCGCCAAGTCCGGCGAGGAGGGGCTCGACCTGATCGAACGCGATCTTCCCGATCTGGTGATTTTGGATCTGAAACTTCCCGGCCTCTCCGGTCTCCAGGTGTTGGAACGGCTCAAGCGCGACCACCCCGATGTGGTCGTCGTGATGATCACGGCGCATGGGGACGTGAACTCCGCCGTCCAAGCCATGAAATTGGGCGCGCACGACTTCATTCCGAAGCCTTTCAAGATGGAGGAAATGGCTTTGGTATTGAACAAGGCGCTCGCCACGGCGCGCCTCCGCGCCGAAGTTACGGCTTTGCGGCGCGCCCGCCGGCCCTCCTGCTGCCCGTCCGAGCTCGTCGGGACCTCCCCGGCCATCATGGACGTGATGGCGCTGGTCGAGAAAGTTGCGCCCACCGATGCCATCGTGCTGATCCAGGGTGAAAGCGGAACGGGAAAGGATCTCACCGCCCGGATCATCCACGACCGCAGCCCGCGTTCAACGGAGATGTTTCTGGAGGTGGACTGTACTTCGCTGCCGTCTACTCTCTTCGAGAGCGAAATTTTCGGACATGAAAAAGGGGCGTTCACGGATGCCAAGACGGCCAAGAAGGGCCTGATTGAAACCGCCGAGCGCGGAACCGTTCTTCTGAACGAGATTGCGGACGTTCCGCTCCCCGTGCAAGCCAAGCTCCTCCGCCTGATCGAGCAGAAAGCGTTCCGTCGCCTCGGAGGCACCCGCGACATCCAAGTCGACGCGCGCCTGATCGCCTGCACCAACCGCGACCTCCAGAAAGAGGTCGCCAAGGGTGGGTTCCGCGAGGACCTCTATTACAGGCTCAAAGTGTTCCCTCTGACTCTCCCTCCGCTCCGGGAGCGCGCCAAGGACATCCCCGAACTGGTACGGTGTTTCGTTGCCGATGCGGCCTCGAGCATGAGGAAACCGCTCCCCCCAATCGGCGCGGAGGCGATGGATCTTCTCGGGGTCTACCCCTGGCCGGGGAATGTGCGCGAACTCAAGAATGTGATCGAACGCGCCATGATCCTCGCGGAAGGCGGGCCGATCCTTCCGCTCCACCTCCCAACCGAAATCGTGGAAACACAAGCCGTGCTGCCCAACCACAAGCCACCCGTCACTCTGCCCGACCAAGGCGCTTCCCTCGGGGAAATCGAGAAGGAACTCATCGCCCAAGCATTGGCCAAGACCGGCGGCAATCAATCGCAGGCCGCCCGGCTCCTCGGCATCAGCCGCGACACCCTCCGCTACCGCATGGAGAAACATGGCCTTGCGTGAAAGATGCGTTCAGCAGTCAGCCGTCAGCACTCAGCTTCGGAACCGGAGCGAACGACGTACTGAAGAATCTCAAGTCTCATTCAGAGGCTGAAAGCTGACCGCTGATGGCTGAACGCCACTTGGGGCATTTCACTCACCCTGCGTGAGATGGCCCACCAGACGAGATTGAGCAAGGGTCTCCGTTCCGCTCAATCCTGCTGTTGGTCATGATGGTCTGCTGATGCCGATCAACTCTTCTCGCAGGAATCAAGCCATTTCCTGACCGCCGTCAGGTTCCTTCCTTGTGCCTGAGCACTCTGTGATCTGGCATTGTCGTTGCGCTTTAGTCAGTCGGACAGGAGTCCAACCAGAATGGAAAGAACGGAAGATTGGGTGAGCAGGAAAGGAGGTGTCGCATGACGGCACTGAAAAACAATGTGAGACAATCCGGAGCCTACGCCGGCCTGATTACGCTCCTTTTCGTGGTTGTCTGGACGCTGGCGACCATCTTCGCCAAGCAGGTCCTCGCGGCGGACAACGTCAGCACGACGAAGCACAACCTGAGCGCGAACGCCGTGGCCTACGGGATCACGAACTACGGTGAAATCTGCGTGTACTGCCACACGCCCCACAACGGCAACACGACGGCCAAGCCTCTGTGGAACAAGAACCTGCCGGCCGGACCGTTCACCATGTACAACAACGGCTGGAGCTCCACGGTCGACGAAACCGTGGACGCTTCACCGGGCGGCGTCTCCGCGGCCTGCCTCGGTTGCCATGACGGTTCGATCGGACTGGACACGATGGTAAACCGTCCGGGATCGAGCGGATGGGCGGCGCCGACGAACGCCCTCATCGCCAACGGCGCGAGTGCGGACTACCAGCCCCGGCTGGGGACGGACATGCGGAACGACCACCCGGTCTCCATCACCTATCGCACGGTCGATATCACCGGATTCAAGGCGGCCCCCGCCAGCGCGAAGCTTTACAGCAACAAAGTCGAGTGTGGCTCGTGTCACAACCCACACGAAGACACGAACGCTACGTTCCTGCGCATCTCCAACGCGGCCTCAGCGCTATGCCTGGATTGCCATAACAAGTAGCCTCGCCTAGCCAGGAACGAAAAAACGTCAAGGGCCGGGATAGCCGCTGAGGTTTTCCCGGCCCTTTTTCTCGAAAGGGCGGGAGGGCGACAACGGGCCATGGAACGGTCTGGCAGAATCAATGCCCTACACCATCAAAAAAGACTGAAATGACGACGGTCATACTTTGGACCTCGGCGGTCATGATATCAGCGAGGGGGCGGTTGGACATGGTTCTTAGGAAAGGGTTCTTCACGGCAATGGCCTTCCTCTTGGCTTCGTGCGCCGGCAATCGGGTATTGGGGCCACGACCCCTGCTTGTATGGCCCCTCCCTCCCGACCCGCCGCGCATCCGATACGTCCGCAGTCTGGCCACATCCGCCGACCTGAACGATTCCCCCACGTTCGTGGAGCGGATCAAACAGCTCCTCGTCGGCGTCAGGGCCGTTCCCGTTTTCACGAAACCTTTCGGCGTCTGCTCCGGAAAAGGCAGGATCTTCGCCACCGACCCCTCCGAAGGGCGCGTGGTGGTCTTCGACATGGAGAAGAAGAAGCAGTACTTCCTCGGCCAGACCGGAGCCCATGCGTTGGCGCGACCCCACGGCTGCGCGGTAGGCCCCAAAGAAGAACTGTACGTCGTCGACCGCGGCTTGTTGAGGGCCATGAGATACACACCGGAAGGCGAGTTCATGGCGGCCTATGGAGGGAATGAGATGTTTTTGAACCCTATCGATGCCGCGGTCAGCCCGGATGGAAAGCGTCTCTATGTGTCGGACAGCTACCTCCACCAGGTTCTGGTCTTTGACCCGGAAGGGAAACTTGTCCTCACGATCGGCAAGCAGGGGAAGGAGCCCGAACCCGTTCCCCCAGGGGCACATGGGAGCGATCGCTATTGGAACCGGGGATCGGGAGAAGGAGAGTTCAACTTTCCAACCTACCTAGCGCTCGACAAGAACGGCCTCCTCTACGTTGTCGATGCCATGAATTTCAGGATCCAGATCTTCGACTCTTCGGGCGCATACGTGAGATCGATCGGAAGCCTCGGCAGGGGATTTGGCAATTTCGCCAGGCCGAAAGGGATCGCAGTGGACGCCGACGGCAACCTCTACGTGGCGGACGGGGCATTCAACAACGTTCAGATCTTCAATGCCGAGGGGCAGCTCCTGATGTTTTTCGGCGCGGTCGGCCACGATCCCGGCCAATTCTGGCTGCCGCAAGGCGTGGCCGTAGAGGGAGACCGAATCTTGGTCGTGGACCAATACAACCATCGCCTCCAAGTCTTCGAACTCGTGGCCGCCGACGCCGGCGCGAAACCTGTGGATGCTCCCGCGAACGGGACCTCGACAGCATCGAAAGACGGCCCGCCGTGAAACGAGTCATCCTTTTCTCAGCTCTCCTGCCGCTCATCCTGGGCGCGGTCTGGGCCTGCTCGCCAAAGGCGCGATGGAAAGTCCTGAATACGCTCTTCGACGCCGTCCCACCCCCCGAAGAGAAAGCCGATAAATCGAAAACACCGGCGCCTCCAAAGGCGGCATCGCGCGCGACGCTCGAAAACCAGAGCCGCACTCCGCCCAAGGTCCCCGGCATCCCGGCCGAGAAACTCTCCGACTGGAAACAGGTGGAAGAACTTCTGCCGAAGGACGATTCAGGCGGCGTGGATTGGGTGGCCGCGCTCCGCGAGGGGATCATCGAGCCGTGGGCGGGGCTGACGGAAGACGCGCCCCCGAAAAGGGACTTCGGTTTCGACTTCATCTACAAGGCCGAAAGCAAGGATGACGACGCGGTCTTTTTTCACAGTTCCCATGCCGAATGGCTCGCGTGCAACAACTGCCATCCCGCCGTCTTCGAAGGGTTCGATTTCTCTCGCGGCGAGCTGAACATGGATGCCGTCGATGAAGGCAAGTATTGCGGCCGCTGCCACGGCACGGTGGCCTTTCCGCGAGGCGACGAAAACTGCACCCGATGTCATCCCAACCAATAGGCTCGGCATGAGGACACGTCTCGTCGTCATGGCGCTGCTGACAGGCTTGGCAACGGCGGCGGTTCGCTTCCCGGATTCCGCGGGCTCGGAGGAGCCGACTCAGCCCCCATCGTCGGAGAAGCCGTCCCTCCCGTCCATCGGAACGGAGTACGACCCTGTGTACGGCGACATCGTGTTCAAACGTCTGACGGGCGAAATCGGCACCGTCCCTCCCGCGGTCTTCAGTCACTGGGTCCACCGAATGCGATTCCGATGCTACGTCTGCCACGATTCGATTTTCAAAATGAAAAAGGGCGCCAACAAGGTGGTGAAGGACGACATCAGGAAAGGAAAGTTCTGCGGAGTCTGCCACACCGGAAAGCTGGCCTGGCAGATCACCGATGAGAACTGCCACCGGTGCCACAAGGGGCCGGTCCCGAAACCGGTGGCGGAGAAGACACCGTGACGCGATTCTTCATCGCCCTCCTCGGGGTAGGGGGCGTCCTCCTCCCCACCACCGCTCTCGCGCAGGAATGGCTCCAAGTCTCGCCCCTCCAAGGCGGGATCCAGGGGCAGACGCGCGCCGGCTGGGGGTACCAGTCGGAATCGGGCGATTCGCAAGATTTGTATTGGGCCACGAGGGTGTTGATCCGGAACCGGGTCTCTCTCCTCGATCCGGGCCTGCTGTCGCTCGGCGTCGCCGGGAGCATCGGATTTTTTCAGGACCGGCTCCAGTCGCAGAACACCGCCAGCCGGAGCAACTCGATGCCCGTCGAATACGACCTGGGTGTCTCGGCCCTCGACAAGAGCAAGTTTCCAACGCATCTGCATGCGGCCCGATCGCAACGGGTCACCCGCCTGGACCTTGGAGGGCTTTCACGAAACGATTCGGAAAACGCCGAGGGTTCCATTCGGTGGAGGAACGGGGTCCTGGAACCCTCCCTCAACTTCAACCGGACGCAGTCGCGCGAAACGGTTCGGCAAGGCGTTACGGGCGCCACCAGCGAAAGAGAAGATAGGTCCATACGGGGAGGGGGAAGCCTGAGCCGAGCCGGGCCCACCACCCAACTCAACGCCGACTACGGCATTCTGAACCTGGAGGACCTCGTCGATCCCGCTCGAGACTACAACGCCCAAGACGCCTCATTCCACCACAAGGCCGGCGTCTCACGGCGGTTCTCGACCTCGGTCAATTTTCACAGGCGCGGCCCCTTCCTTGCGCAACAACAGTTTCGCGCCGCCGAAGACGTGAGCCTCGACCACACGCCGACTCTATCCTCACAACACGGCTATTCCTTCGCCCGTTCAGACTCCCAGGATCTTTTCACGGCCACCCATGCCGCAAAAACAGGGATCAGCCACCAACTGTTCGGCAGTCTCAACGAACGGCTTGACCTCGCCGGCACACGGCGTGACTTCACGAGCGGGCGCGAGACCGAGGGCGGCCCGAACGGCCGCCTGGGCTACAGGAAAAAGGCCGGACCGGGAGACATCCTGGCCGGAGTCGGCGGCGGGTACAACCTCGCCTCCCGGAAGGCGGACGCCGCCCCACTCAGGTCCGTCAACGAGACACATGCGCTCGAAGACGGCCTCCCCGTTCTTCTCGAACAGAGAGACGCAGATGCCGAATCGGTCGTCGTGACGGACGCCGAACGCGAACTCCTCTACCAGAGAGGATTCGACTACGACCTCACGACCCGGGAAGGGTACGTCGAACTCGTCCGCCTCCCCGGAGGCCGAATCCGGGACAATCAGGAAGTCTGGGTCAGCTACACCCACAGCGTCCCCGGCTCCGCCGTGTATGACCGTCGCTCCGTCGGATACGATCTCGGGTACGACCTCCACTGGCTGCGCCTCTTCTACCAACAGAACCGGCTCCGCTTGCACCCCCTGAAAGGCGGCATTCAGAGTTCATCGACCCTGTCCGACAATGTGGGAGTGGAAGGCCGATTCGGCGGCAGCCCGCTCCTGTTCTCACCCCTTGCGGAAAGGCGCTCCCTTCGGCAAGACACCATATCCTACGTTACGTACATCGTCCGACAGCCTCTGGCCTGGGAGGCGACCTCCCGCATGAAGCTCCAGCTTACCTTCGAAGAGTTATTCTTCAGTATGCCGGGCAATGGGGATTTCCAGACGTACTCCGCCGAGCTGTCCGGAACGGCGGACTTCAGCGTATGGACGGTTCGACCGGGTACCCGCTACTGGCTGCGGTATCTCGACGGTTCGGAGAAGCTGTGGACCTCCTTCATCGATTTTTCCGGCAGGATCGGAAAGCTGGAAAGCTCCCTCGGCCTCGATTACAACAGGTGGAACGTGCGCGGATCGGCGCGGCAAGAATTCCGAACGGACTTCTCGGTCACGCGATGGTTCTGATGAAAGCCATCAGGGGTCGGCTTCCTACCAGGAACTCTCGCATCCCGGTAGCCGCAGGCTTTATGCCTGCGCCCAAGACGCGGGCTAAAGCCCGCGCCTACCAGGGTGGAAGTAAACGGGCGAGGGGGAAACGCATCGTCCTCACGTCTTTTCTCACAGGACTGATCCTCGCCGCCTGCGCCCTCCTCGGCCGCAACCGGCCCGCGCCGATGCCGTTCAGGGTGTGGCCGGGCCCGCCGGACTCTCCCCGGATTGAACTCGTGATGAGCTTCAGCTCGCCGGACGATCTCGGCTTTCCCCGCGGGTTCTGGAGCCGCGTAGCGCAGATCCTCTTCGGCTCCGGCCCCCCCAGAATGCTCCGGCCCTACGCCATCGCCGTCCGCGGCCAGACCGTTGCCATTACAGACACCAAGTTGGGCGCCGTCCACCTGTATCGTTTCGACAAGAAAGACTACCGCCAGATCGGGCGGGGCTCCGGAGGTCTCATCTCCCCGGTAGGCCTGGCCATCGACCGACAGGGACGCGTATGGGTCTCCGACTCCGTGCTGGCAGAGGTGCGCATTTACAGGCCGGACGGCAAGCTGGAGAAAAAAATCCATCCTTTCAATCGGCCGACCGGCCTCACCTATGATGAGGAACACGGCGCCATCTGGGTGGCGGACGTTGCACGGCACAGCCTGGTGAAGCTGGACGAAAACGGAGAGTTCCTGGGGCAGGTTGGCGAACGCGGAGGACAGCCCGTTCCGGCCGAAACCTATTCCATATCCACGCGGTTTGAACTCCTGCCCGAATCCTCACCCCGGCCCTCCTCCTCCCAGGGAAAGGTAGCCCCGATCCCCAACGGTATGAAGGCGCAGAGTGAAGGCTTGCATTTCAACTTCCCCGCCCATCTTTCCTATCGGTCCGGCCGTCTCTTCGTAACGGACACACTCAACTTCCGGATCCAAGTGCTTGACACGGAGGGACACCCCGTCAGCCGGTTCGGCCGCCATGGCAACGGGTCCGGCGACTTCGCCATGCCCAAGGGCGTGGGCGTGGACAGCGAGGGCCATGTCTACGTGGTCGACTCCATGTTCGGAGCGTTCCAGATATTTGACGCGCAGGGGAACCTCCTTCTCGGCGTGGGGGCCACCGGCCAGGCCCCCGGCGACTTCTGGCTGCCTTCCGGCTTGTTCGCGGACGAACAGGACCGCATTTGGGTTGCGGACAGTTTCAACCAGCGTGTGCAGGTCTTTCAGTACCTGCGCGAAGGCCGCGCGCCGAGAGGGCCCGTCTCGTCCCGCGCGCAATACGATTGGCTCTTCGGGATTCGCGAAGCCTTCGCCGTACCCAACATCTCCACCACCCTTCACAACCTCTCCACGTCGGGAACAAGCACGTTCAAAAGCGGGACGATCAACGAGGTCTGCGTGTTCTGCCACACGCCGCACAACTCCCAACAGAAGCGCCCGCTGTGGAACCGGTCGGACCCGGGCGGACCCTATACGCTCTACTCCTCCTCGACTCTCAACGCCACTTTGGGCCAGCCGTCGGGCTCATCCAAGAATTGCTTCTCCTGCCACGACGGCACGATCGCACTGGGGTCCTTGACCAACTCGCCAACCGGCCAGGTGAACGACCTCACCGCAAGCTTCCTCAGCGGACGGGCCCTGCTGGGTACGGGCCTCACGGACGACCATCCCGTCTCGTTCACATACGACGCCGCGCTCGCCGCCGCCGATCCCGAACTCAAAGACCCCGCCACGCTCACCGGCGTCATCCTCGAAAACAACCAAGTTCAATGCGCCAGTTGCCACGAACCCCACGACAACACGAACGCCCCCTTCCTCCGCGTCTCCACCAATAACGGCGATCTCTGCACTCGCTGCCACGTGAAGGTGGATTGGAGCACGTCCAGCCATTCCACGTCCGCCGCCATCTGGAACGGTCTCGGCACCGACCCGTGGGCCGAACGGAAAGCGGCGTGGAGGCAGACGACGGTGTCCGGAAACTCGTGCATGAACTGTCACGATCCCCACAACGCGGCCAACCCGACGCGCCTCCTCAAGCAGGCGGGCGACGAGGAAAACACCTGCTACCCCTGCCACAACGCCAACGTGGCCGTGAAAAACGTCCAGGGCGATTTCGGAAAGACCTATCGGCACCCCGTCGCCACGTACTCGGGCGTACACAACCCCACCGAGGACCCTCTCACGATGGCCACCCACGTCGAATGCACGGACTGCCACAACCCTCACGTCGTCAGCAATGCCTCCTCGTTCGCCGCCTCCCCCTACGGGGCCCCGCTCGGCGTCGGAAGCCGCCTCCAGAAAATCAAGGGCGTGGACACGAACGGCGCCAACGTCAATCCCTCAACCTACCTCTATGAAGTCTGTTACAAGTGCCACGGACTCTCGAACGCCCACACGTCCAATTTTACGAACGTCGTTCGCCGGGATGCCACCTACAATCTCCGCCTGAAGTTCGACACGGCGAATCCCTCCTTTCATCCGGTCGAGGCCGTGGGGAAAAACGCCAATGTCCCGTCCCTCCTCGCCCCCTATACGACGGGTAGCATCATCTCCTGCATCGACTGCCACAACAGCGACGCCTCCCCGTGGGTCGGCGGCGCCGGAGCGAACGGCCCCCACGGCTCAACGTGGGGTCCCGGCTTATTCATCCAGAACTACAAGATGATCGACGACGTCTCAAATGTGTGGCCCGACTTCGACATGTGCCTCCGATGCCACAGCCAGGCCAGCCTCAACGCGGGTACCAGCACCCCCAAACACGGGCACATCCTGGGCTGCCAGAAGGCCCCCTGCATGAACTGCCACGATCCGCACGGCTCCACCGTGTCCAATCACCTCATCAATTTCCTCAAGGTCGACCGGTTCGGAAATGTGGTCGTCCAGAAGGGCACCCTCGCCGGTTGCGACCCCTACCCAGAGCCCACATTCGTGGATTTGGGAACATACACGGGGCAATGCTACCTCAAATGCCACGGCACCAACCACTGCTCCAAATCGTACTGAGGATAGAGTAGGGGGTCAGAGCTTGACTATTGACTTCAGACCCATGACACATGACGGCTGAAGAGAGCTACGGCTTGAAGAACGCGAAGAGGATGGCTGTGAGAACGCCGACAATGGACGCGAATTGCCCGATCCAGTAGATGAACATCCATCGGATCAGGCGTGCCTCAAGTTTGGCCAAGTCTTCTTTCATGGCAAACCGCTCAGACTCGCGGACGAATCTGCCCTCCAGCGCCGGGTCAAACTTCTCCGCCGCGGACTTGGCCTTGGCATCATCGGCCCCCGCCGACCGGAGAGCCTCATATATTTCCAGCGCAACCGCCATGATTCAGAATCCATTATACCCTCCGGCAAAGGTCCCGCAAGTCCACCCCATATGGGACCACGACGCGTAACCCATGACTCCTAACGCATGGTTCGCCACTCTATTGCTCGCCGCGTCGGGGACCGACAAGACGTCGATGATCCAGGCCGGCTGCCCGCCGATCAGCGAGTCCCTCGTCGAGACGGTTCTGACCGCAAAGGGCTCGTCACCTGAGGGAGTACAATCCGCGGCCCGACATGCCCTTGACTCGCTCGCACGGCACACCACCGACCAAGCCCGCGACCAATGCGCAAAATGGGGAAAACGGTTCAATCGCCATTCCGACGAACAAAAGCTGGCCGAGATCGAGCGCATCGTGGCGGGAGAAGGTGACGCGCCGTCCGAATGCCTGGCGGCGCTGCTCGCCGCGGACCTTCCCCCGCCCCTCGCGACTCTGGCCAGAGCCGCCGCCTCCTACAAAGGTGAACCAACGGCCATACTCTCGTTTCCCCAAGACATGGAGGACGACTCTTTCCGCGCCGCTCTCATCCACTTCATGAGCCGGGGGATGACGCCGTCCCCGGCCTTTGCGTGGGTGGCTCTCCGGTCGAACGATACGGAAGTCCAGACCGCCCTCGCGCCCCTCCTGGTCCGAATCAACGAACCCTCCCTCATCGAGCCGCTCCTCGAATCCATGTCGGACCCGGACCTTCGTGTGGGGGCGCGCGAGGCTCTTATGCGCTGGGCGAAAGACCCGCGCTATACGGCCTCTCTTGTGCGTACTCTCGAACACCCCCAACACCGGAAATGGACCCTCGAAATCCTCTGGCAAACACACGAAACCGCCGTCGCCCACGAACTGGAGAAGGCACTCACACACCCGTCGGCGGGTGTCCGCGCGGATGTCGCCGGCGTCCTCGGGAATGTAGGCGACCCGCACTCCATCCTACCCTTGGTCCATGCCCTGAAAGACGCCGATCCGCTCGTGCGTCGAAATGCGACGATCTCTCTCGGGAACCTCAAATACCTTCAAGCCGTGCCGTACATCGTGGAGGCCCTGAAAGACGCCGACCCCCGCGTCCGATTCGATGCGGCGTGGTCCCTGGCCCGCATCTTGCGCGAGCGGGACGGCAAACCCGTCACGCCAGACCCAAACGTGGTGGAGGCCCTTCGCCAAGCATTGACCGATGACGACTCCGAAGTTCGCCGCGCTGGAGCCGGAGCCTTCATGCTCCTGAAAGTGCCCGCGGTCGTGCAGGATCTAAGGGCGCTCCTGAAGGATGCCGTCGCCGAAGTTCGCATAGATGCGGTGGTGGCCATTGCGGAAATCCACTCAGCGGAGGCTACGGAGGCCATGCTGAGCGCCCTCGGCAGCAAGGACGAGGGGCTGCGGCTGCGCACAGTCAAACTCCTCGCCTTCCGTCTTGACAAAACCGTACGGGCCAGGCTCGCGGCCCTCAGCCGGTCCGACCCCTCTCCCCTCGTCCGCCGGGCCGCGGCTGAGGCCATCCAACAACCATGAGGGGAAGACGCCGCATGCCTCGATCCAGGTCGCCGATCCGCCTTGCCTTGACGGGCGCCGCCTTGGGTCTTGGCGCACCCGCCGGCTGGCTTGCGCTCCGCTATCTCAGCAGGTCGTCGCAGGGTCACGGCGTAAACGGATGGCTGCTCCAAGAGATCGCGGATTCCAGCATGCTCTATGCCTACCTTGCCGTTTCCACTGTGACCGTTTTTGCCGTGTACGGCTGGCGCCTGGGCAGTATGGTCCAGAAACTGAAACGACAGACGCATGAGAAAATGAAGCTGCATCGGCTCTCGATCACGGACTCCTTGACCGGCCTCTACAATCGGGGATTTTTTGACCGGTGCGTTGAGGATGAACTGGCCCGCGCCCGAAGGCTCTACTACCCTCTATCCCTGCTGCTCCTGGACATGGACGATCTGAAGGCCATCAATGACCGATACGGCCATCCGGTCGGAGACGAGGTCCTCGCCAAGATCGGTTTTGCCATCGACCAGGCGCTTCGTGAAACCGATCTCGCCTTCCGGTACGGCGGAGATGAATTCGTCGTCCTGCTGCCTAACTGCGATGAAGGAGACCTCGCGGAGGTCGAGCAACGTCTCCTCGCTTTGATCGATGAGCATGCTCAGCCGGCCGTTCCCCTTCCGAGGCGTGTCAGTGTCTCGGTCGGCCGCACCACCTTCCATCCCGGAAAAGATTCCTCCGGCACGGAGATGGTCAGACAAGCCGACCGGGAATTATACGGGCAGAAAAAAACGAAGAAGCCGGCGGTGCGCCTCGCATCACACACCGCCCGCACATCGGCTGCGGACTCCATGGGGGGCGCGCCATGAACCAGAGCCGATGGCGAATTCTCGATCTGGTCGCCCTCTGGGGGCTCACGATTCTGGTGATTTTCGGGGGATACGAACTGGCCGAGCGCTTTTGGCTGGGTGCCCTGGAACCGGGCCTCATCCGCCGGTTGCACATCGCGCGTGGCATCGGCGCATCGGCGCTGACCGCCATCCTCGTCGGGATCTACCTGGCCCGGAGGCAGCCGCCCTCCATGATTCTGGGCGGTGGAGCCGCGTACCTCCCGAAGCCGGAGATCGAACTGGTCCGCGACCAAGCCGCGTGGTTCGTCCGGATGCGGTGGTTCGCAGCCGGTCTGGCCGCCCTGGGTTGCGTCATCGCCACCCGGCTGATCAGCCTCCTCCCTGCGGAGAATCTTGTGCCTCTGCTGACCTGCGTTCTGGGTCTCATGGCGGCCAACGCAATCTTCACGTTCCGGGTCTCCAGGACGGACAAACCATACCGGCTCATCGTCATCCAGGCCGCGGTGGACCTGCTGATCCTCACCTATCTTCTGCACTTCTCCGGCGGAATTGAGAATCCCTTCTACCTCGTCTACCTCCCTCACGTTATCATCGCGGGGATCATTCTGTCCCGTCGCGATGCGTTCTTTGTCACCCTTCTCACCTGCCTCCTGTTCCTCAGCTTGGCTGTTCTGGAATACACGGATGTGTGGCATCATTCGTTCATCGGACTTTCGCCCCACGGGAACGACCACGATGAGCACGGCGCCTCCAGACTGGTTTTCGTCGTCGGCGAATCCATCCCCTTCCTGCTGGTCACGCTGTTCACGGCCTATTTCACCATCCTTCTCCGCGACCAGATTCATCGGGACCAGGCGAACGTTCTTCAAGCGAGCAAGTTGGCCACGATCGGCGAGCTGGCGGGCCGCTTAGCCCATGAAGTCAACAACCCCATCGGCATCATCAGCACCAACGCGAAGCTCCTCCTGGAAAACAAGTCACTGCCCAAGGACGCCGTGCCCCTTATCGAGAAAATCGATCGCCACAGCGAACGAATCGCCGCCCTTACACGGGGCTTGCTTTCCTTCAGCAGGCCTTCGCCGGGTCAACGGACCTCCGTGGATCTCAATCGAATCGTCCGCGATTCCCTCCGCCTCGTCGAACCGGAAGCCGCAGGGGCCGGAATTCGCATCGAGAAAAAATTGGCGGATCCGTTGCCTCCCATCCATGCCAACGGCAACGACCTCCAGCACGTGATTCTCAATCTGGCCAGCAACGCGGTGGCCGCGATGCCGAGAGGGGGAACGTTGCGACTCGAAACCGGGCATGACGGGAACGGATGGGTATCGTTGGCGCTTGCAGATACGGGGACCGGTATTCCTGCCCGCATCGTCGACCATATCTTCGATCCCTTCTTCACGACGAAACCGGAGGACAAGGGCACGGGCCTGGGTCTTTCGATCGTGCAGGGAATCGTCCGAAGCCACGGCGGGATCATCGACGTGTGGACGCGGGAAGGGAAAGGCACCACCTTCACCGTCCGGCTGCCTATCTTGAAGAATGAAAGGGGGAGCGCATGAAAAAGGCTTGCGTGCTCATCGTGGATGATGAGCCGGACATGCTGGAGACCTGCGCAAACGTCCTCGGTTCCGAGAATCTTGACGTCCGCACCGAGCCGAGCGCTGCGGCCGCCGCCCGCCGGTTGGGTGACGAAAGATTCGACCTCCTGATCACCGACATCACCATGCCGGAAATGAACGGCATGGAGCTCCTCGAACGAGTTCGTTCCGCGTCTCCGGAAACCGTTGTCATCATGCTCACCGCGTTTCCCACCGTGGAAACCGCCGTCGATTCCGTCAAGCAGGGGGCCTTCGATTACATCACGAAGCCTTTCACCCCCGATCAACTTCGCGTGGCCGTCAGCCGGGCCCTCGCTCATAGACGCCTGAAAGAAGAGAACGTCCTTCTCAGCCGCGAAGTCGAACGGACCGCCCGTTTTGACGCTCTGATCGGCCGCAGCCCCAAGATGCGCGCCGTCTTCAAGCTCATCGAACAGGTCTCTTCCTCGGATTCAGACGTCTTGATCCTGGGCGAAAGCGGGACCGGCAAGGAGTTGATCGCCCGGAGCCTTCATACCCGAGGCCGGAGGAGGGAGAACCGGCTCGTGCCGGTGGATTGCGGAGCGATTCCGGACAACCTTCTGGAAAACGAACTCTCGGGGCACGAAAGGGGAGCCTTCACGGGGGCGCAGACGTCCAGTCTGGGCCTGCTCGATCTCGCGCACCGGGGGACTCTTTTCCTGGACGAGATTTGCGAGCTGCCCGCTTCACTTCAGGCGAAACTGTTGCGCGTGCTCCAGGAAAGGCAGTTCCGAAGGGTTGGCGGGCGGGACCTTATCGATGTGGACATCCAGGTTATTGCCGCCACCAATCGAGACATCGAAACGGAAGTTCGGGAGAAACGATTTCGGGAGGACCTTTTCTATCGGGTCAACGTCGTACGGATCGAGGTGCCTCCGCTTCGCGAGCGCGCGGAAGATGTTCCCCTGTTGGCCGCCCATTTTCTGGAACGATATGCGAAAAAGTGGGGGAATTCCGACCGCCCCTCAGGAAGCCGCACCCTTCACGGGTGCGTCCGATCCATCGAGAAAGACGCCATGGAGGTGCTCTGCCGGTATTCGTGGCCGGGAAACGTGAGGGAACTCCAGAACGTGATCCAGCGGGCCATGGTGGTGTGCCGTTCGGATCAAATCGCCGTGGCCGACCTGCCCGCCGAGGTCTTCGAAAGCGGTACACCATCGAGCACACCCGGCGGTTTCTTTGCCTTCCGAAATACCCGACTGGCCGCGTTCGAAGGCGACTATCTCCGCGAACTTCTCACGCGTCACACCGGCGATGTCGCGATGGCGGCGGAAGAAGCCCGCCTGCCGAGGGGAACCCTCTACCGGCTTCTCAAGAAACACGGCCTCAGGCCCGAGTCCTTCCGGAATTGACCCGGAATGGCAAGTGCCCCGTTACGGGCCGTTCCTTTTCCGCATCGCAGGTGAGACCCTACAGGGACTCGCTCCCAGTGTGGCCACGCCGTTCACGTTGACGTTCTTCGGAATGGCCCCTAAACCCGAAGAGTCGGCTGTGAAGCGGCCAAGAGCAGTTGACCAAGGCAACCTGTCCGGCATGAACTTCGGACGGTGCGGTACTGATTCCCACCGGCAGGGTCGAGAGAGCTTTGCAAGCCCATGGTGTCGCGGCAAGTTATTCAATCTGCAAAAGCGACCCCATGCACCCCATGCACCACTCCTCGTGCATACGAATGCACGAATGCCCCTATTCGCACTGGTTCGGCAGGAGTTCGCAGACGGAATTCTCCCTTGGAAGCCCGTTTGGAAACTGGGTGGAAAGTTGATAATCGGCGACCAACTGACGCTGGCCAGACTGGAGATCGGTAGCGAAGATTCTCACGCCATCGCCTATCGTAATCCGCCCTCCTGTAGCAAGAATCAATTGGACGTCTCCACCCGTAACCCACACCAATCTGCCCTCGTCCATGTCCTGTAAGGGCCACGGGGAGCATCTCAAGCCATTCCGATCATCATCTACAGTTATGCGAAGAAGGATTCCATTCTCGATCCTGATGGCGTAGATATCCCGAAGCTCCCTCATACAGTTCGCAGGCTCAATAAGGCTTTCGATTGGGCTATAGGCCGGAAAAGCAACGTACTGGCCGTCCGTCAATACTGGAGGATCTGGAAGTGGAGTTGGAGTTAGAAGCCGGTGTGCTTCTAGGTCGAGCTTGTCATTGTCTGGTACGTATCCAACAGTAGACACTAAATATAACCACTAATGTACTCTAACATATTGATCGCCCAGGCTTCTGATGGACTTGGGGTTCCTGTTCATGCGCCGCAGGCTGCGGCCGAGGACTA
>JACPAV010000055.1 GCA_016180645.1 Nitrospirota bacterium
AGGGGAGGGTCTTCAGACCCTCCCGACAAGAGGGAGCAACCAAGAGGGAGCACCTGAAGGTGCTCCCCTACGAGGAGGCATTCTGTCAGAGGCTCTGAGCTCGACTTTTGCCATTCTTTGAAAGGTTTATGTTTGGTCATGATGCGTAGGGGAGGGTCTTCAGACCCTCCCGACAAGGGGGAGCAACCAAGAGGGAGCACCTGAAGGTGCTCCCCTACGAGGAGGCAAGGACAAGAGGGAGCATCTGAAGATGCTCCCCTACTTTCTCAAAATTCACGGCGTGGAAATGGCCTTCCCTTGTGAAGTGATGTTCACACAGCATGGAAAAATGGCAAAAGTCGAGCTTAGTGCGGACAGAGCCGAATCAGAACTGGAACTGCCAGCCGAGGGTGGCGCCGAGGGAGTCGAAGCCGGGGTTGCGGGAGTCGCCGGCGATAAGCGCGCCGTTCGAGATGTGAAGGTGGCGCAGGGATCCGAAGAAGTACGCGTCATCGAACCGGCGAAACAAGAATCCTACGCCGTAGAGCGGAGTGAAGTTGACCTTGGTGCCGCCGGGTGGAAAAACGTCAGCGGTGAAGATCATGCCGATGCCGGTTTCCAGGAAGGGGGTCCACTTCTCGCCGATCGGCAACTGCCATCGAGTGAAAATGTTCCCGCCGAGGCCCGCCGTGCGCACCTCGTCGTCGCGGAAGCCGGTGAGATTGAACTCCATGCCGGCGCAGAGCCAGCGGCGAAAGTGAAAACCGAAGGCGCTCCGCGCGTCGGCCACATCCGTTTCCCGTCCCCCGTGGCTTCGGAAATATCCGGCTTGCGACGAGATGAACCATGAGCGCGATCGGAGATCGCCCGATCCGCGGTCGCGGTCCGAAGGGTCCGTCTCCGTGAAGTAAAGCGATGCCGCGAATGCCGGGAACCCCAGCAGGACGAGCTTCGGCTCGCCCAGCGGATTCAGCGCGTCGAAGGCCCGGGCCGGCCGGATGTCCGCCAGAAGAAGGAGCACGGACAAGGTGAGTGACTTGACGCTAGTTGGCAGCGCCATCGTGTGGTTTCTATGGGCCTCTAACAGAATGCCGATTCGTAGGGGAGCATCTTCAGATGCTCCCTCTTGGCGGGAGGGTCTGAAGACCCTCCCCTACGCATTCTGTTAGACGCTCTAAGTAGTCCTTAGCGTAGCGGATGTAGCTTGTGGCGCTGTGATCGATCTGCTGGATTTCCGACGGCTTGAGGGGGCGGACGACCTTGGCGGGCATGCCCATGACGAGGCTGCGGGGCGGAATCTTGGTTCCGGGAGTGACGAGGGCGCCCGCGGCGATGAAACAGTATTCGCCGATCTCGGCTCCATCCAGAACGACAGAGCGCATGCCGACAAGGACGTTGTCTGCGATGGTGCATCCATGAATCACGGCGGCATGACCTACCGTGACGTTCGCGCCGACGCGAGTCGTCCACAGATCCTTCGTCGCGTGAATCACCGTTCCGTCCTGGATGTTCGTGCGCGCCCCGATGGCGATGGCGTTCACGTCGCCGCGGATGGTCACCCCGAACCAGATGCCGGTGTCGCTTCCCAACTCCACATTGCCGATGACGTAGGCATTGGGGGCGACAAAGACGCCCTCCGGGACTTTCGGGATCCAATGTTTGTAGGGGAGAATCGGCATGTCAGCGAGGGTTTACGCTGCGAGATCCTGGGCAATCTTGGCGGCGATGCGGGGGTCGAACAAGTTGGCGGTGCCGATTTCGACGGCGACGGCCCCAGCGGACAGGTAGTCACGGACATCGGCCGCGCGCCGAACGCCGCCGGTGGCGATGATGGGGATGCGAAGGGAACTCCCGATTTCCTTGAGGTGCTTGAGCACGAGGGGTTTGAGCGCAGGTCCCGAGAGGCCGCCGAATTCGTTGCCCACAACGGGCCGTCCGGCTTCATCGACCGGCCGGATGCGCAGCGTATTGCCGAGGCAGATGGCGTCCGCGCCGGCTCCCTCGATGGCGCGCGCCACGTCCACCAGTCTGGGATCTCCGGGCGCGAGCTTGGCGATGATGGTTTTCTTCGTCCGTGTTCGCACCTGCCGAATGAGTTGTGCGGCCGCTTCCGGGTCTTCGCCGACCTCTCGCCCCCCACCTTGGACATTCGGACAGGAGAGATTGACTTCTATGGCCGCCAATTCGTCGGCCGATTCGAGTCGCGAGGTGAGTTCTTCATATTCGGCCGGACTGAAGCCGTAGACGTTGGCGATGATCGGAATGCCCCATTCCCGCAGGGCGGGCCAGCGATCCCGGAGGAAAGCCTCGATGCCGATGTTCTGGAGTCCGATCGAGTTGACCATCCCTCCCGGTACGCAGGCGACGCGGGGGGGGGGATTGCCCGGACGCGGCTGAAGCGTGATCCCCTTGGTGACGAAACCGCCGAGGAGTCGGACGTCGAAAAAGTCGGGCAGGAATTCCCCGTTCGCGGCGATGCCGGAGGCGATGATGACGGGGTTGGGGAGGGAGAGGGGACCGATGACGATTCGTGATCCCGTGATCCCGTGACTCCGTGAGCCCGCGTGAGGGCTCTGATTCACGGTTTCACGATTCACGGGTTCACGGTTCGTTGCGGAAGATCCAGCAGAAGGGCCACGGCATCTTCGCGCGTGTCGTAGTAGTAGTTCGGGCGCACGCCCACGGCGCGGAATCCGAGCTTCCGATAGAGATTGAGAGCCGGTGTGTTGGAGGGCCGGGCCTCCAGCGTGGCAAGGGTCAGCCCCGTTTCGACGGCCAAATGGAGGACGTGGGTGAGGAGTCTCAGACCGAATCCGAGCCGGCGGAAATCCGATCCGACGGCAAGATTCAGGATATGGAGTTCGTTGTGGATGAACCAGGAGCAGAGGTAGCCCACGCACTTCCCGCCGTCCTCGAAATGAGCCTTCAAAACATACGAACGGGCCAGGGGGTTTCTCATTTCCGCTCTGAAAAAAGATTGCGGCCAGGGAGTGGGGAAGGATTCCCTCTCGATGTCCAGGACTTCGGGGAGATCGTCCTCCTTCATCGAAGTGATGAGCGTGCTGACCAGTTTGTCGCCGCGATGGGGGGCGCGCAGGACGCTCATTCGGCGGGTGACGAGAGGGGTGGGTTCTTATCGCCGCGCTCGGGCGGTCCCCTTGCCGTTCAGCCGACGCGCGGTTTTCATTCGATTTCCATTCGTCACCCCCGCGGGCGAGCGAACCGGGCCCGCTTGGGTGCGTTTCGCGGTGATGGCCGCTTGGGCGGCGGCCAACCGAGCGATCGGCACGCGATAGGGCGAGCAGGAGACATAGTCCAAGCCCGCATCATGGAAGAAATGGATGGACCGCGGGTCGCCCCCGTGCTCCCCGCACACACCGGTTTTCAGTTCCGGACGGGCCGAGCGGCCCTTCGCCACACCGAGTTTCACGAGCGCCCCGACCCCGAGCTGGTCCAGAGAGCTGAACGGATCGTGTTCGAGGATGTTTCGGCCCGGCACTTCGACGGGTTGTCGGCATACTTTGCAGACGGCGGCCGCCCGATCCAGTTGGTTCGACCCGCATTGCACGCAGATATTGGCGCTGTTGAGGTAGTGAGCGATGAAGCGGCCCGAATCGTCGCGTGAGAAACCGAAAGTCGTCTGCGTGAGATCGTTGGTGCCGAAGGAGAAGAACTCCGCTTCGCGCGCGATCTGGTCCGCCGTTACGGCCGCACGCGGGAGTTCGATCATCGTGCCCACACTGTACTTGAGCCGCAGGTTTTCCTTCTTCATGACTTCTTCGGCCACCCGGTGAATGAGAAGTTTCTGCGCTTTCATTTCCTGGTCCAAGCCCACCAGTGGAACCATGATTTCAGGGACCACCTTGACGTTCTGCTTGGCCACGGTGCAGGCGGCCTCGAAAATGGCGCGCGCCTGCATTTCGGTGATTTCGGGGTAGAGGATGCCGAGCCGGCAACCTCGGAAGCCGAGCATGGGGTTGAACTCGTGCAGTTCCTCGACGCGGTTCAGCAGGCGGCGTTTGGCCTCCATGTCAGCCCCGTTCCCGCGGATTTCCATCCGGGCGAGTTCCACCATCAATTCCTCCCGCTTGGGAAGAAACTCGTGGAGGGGAGGATCGAGCAGGCGGATCGTGACCGGATATCCTCTCATGATTTGGAAAAGGCCGATGAAATCATTTCGCTGAAGGGGAAGGAGCTGATGGAGGGCCTGGACGCGGTCTTCCTTCGTCCGGGCGAGAATCATCCTTTGCATGATGGGGATGCGGTCCTCCGCGAAGAACATGTGTTCCGTGCGACAGAGGCCGATGCCCTCGGCGCCGAACCCCTTGGCGATTTCGGCCTGGTCCGGGATGTCCGCATTCGCGCGGATGCGGAGGCGGCGAACTTCATCCGCCCACTTCAGGAGCGTGGAGAAATATCGGAAGCGCTCTGAATCGCGGGAGCTGAGTTGATTCTGGATGACTTGAATGACTTCCGACGGGACGACGGCCACTTCGCCTTCGTATACGCATCCAACGAACCCATTGAGCGAGATGGGGCTGCCCTCCGGAAGGGTGCGGCCCCCAAACCGTGCGAGACGGGAAACTTCGTTGATCTCCAGCGTACCGCATCCGGCCACGCAGACCTTGCCCATTTGGCGGGCGACCACGGCGGCGTGGGAGGTCATTCCACCTTTTCCCGTCAGGATTCCGGCCGCGGCGCTCATCCCGTGGATGTCGTCGGGACTCGTCTCGGTGCGGACGAGAATCGCCCGCTCGCCGTTTCGCGCCATCTCCACGGCCTTTTCCGGCGTGAGGGCGATCAATCCGGTGGCCGCGCCCGGACCGGCCGGAAGGCCCTTGCCCAGGACGGCGGCGGAAGATTCCTTGGAGGGATCGAATACGGGAAATAGATATTGGGCGAGTTGCTCGCCATCGACGCGCATGAGGGCTTCTTCCTTATTGATCAGGCGCTTCTTGGCCATATCCACGGCCACCTTCACGGCGGCGAGCCCGGTGCGTTTCCCCGTGCGCGTCTGGAGGAGGAAAAGCTTGCCCTGCTCGATGGTGAATTCGAAATCCTGAATGTCGCGGAAATGCCTTTCCAGCCGCAACGTCACTTCCCGAAGTTTCTTGAATGCCTTCGGCATGTCCTCCTTGAGGTGGCGGATGGGCCGCGGGGTGCGGATGCCGGCCACCACGTCCTCCCCCTGTGCATTCACGAGGTATTCTCCGTAGAACTCATTGGCGCCGGTGGCCGGATTGCGCGTGAAGCCGACTCCGGTGGCGGAGGTGTATCCCTTGTTTCCGAAGACCATGGCTTGGATGTTCACTCCGGTGCCGATATCGTCTGGAATTCCGTATTGCTTCCTATAGAAGATCGCCCGGTCATTGTTCCACGAATCGAAGACGGCATCGCGGGCGAGGCAAAGCTGCTGGAGCGGATCCTGCGGGAACTCCTTCCCCGTTTCCCGGACCACCAACGCTTTGAACTCCTTCACCACGTCCTTCATTTCCTCCGCGGTCAGCTCCACGTCCTGCGCGCGGCCGAATTTCCTCTTCATCTCGGCGAGTTTTTCCTCGAATTTCTTTTTCTCGATCTTGAGCACGACGTCGGAATACATGGCGATGAACCGACGGGAGGAGTCCCACACGAACCGCTCGTCTTTCGTCTGGCCGATCAGCCCCAATGCCGTTCGATCGTTCAGTCCGAGATTCAGGATCGTGTCCATCATGCCCGGCATGGAGAATTTCGCTCCCGATCGTACGGAGACGAGGAGGGGATCTTTTTCGTCGCCGAGACGCCGTCCGCAGGCGCGTTCGAGCCGCTTCAGCCCGGCCAGGCATTCCTCGTGAATTTTTCTGGGGAGTTTGCGTCCGGAGGTATTGTATTCGCGGCAGGCGTCGGTGGAAATGGTGAAGCCCGGGGGAACGGGGATCCCGAGGTTCGTCATTTCCGCCAGACCGGCTCCTTTGCCTCCCAGGAGGTCTTTCATCTTGCCGTCGCCGTCGGCGCGCCCGTTCCCGAAAAAGTAAACGTAGCGGTTGCCTTTGGCGTTGTGCTTCTCCATGCCCGC